>DATHLW010000451.1:0-4834 GCA_035487675.1 Mucilaginibacter sp.
AAGGTATGCGCCGGGTATAGCTTATTTCGTTGACAAAAAGGGGACTATCCGATGGTATCACATGGTTGACGGCCTTGGCTTTAAAGTGATCCATTTTACCAAAGAACACACTATACTTTCCATTTTAGGGGGCAATGATGAGCCCACAAGCTATGGGCATGAGATACTGGAGATCAATTTACTGGGTGATACCTTATTGCATTTAAAAAAGGGCCAGAATGATTTTAAACAAACCGTCCATCACGAGGTCCTGAAAAATGATAAAGGCCAACTGGTAACGATATATGTCGATAAAAAGATCATGGATCTAAGTGCTATTGGCGGTGGTAAAAAAGACACGGTGACCGGTGACGGCATCATCGTAATGGATAAAACCGGAAAAAAACAGTGGGGTTGGAGTGTATTTGATGTACTCGATCCATTAAAAGATCCCGGTCTGTTGAAAAGCAGAAAGGACTGGATGCATGCCAATAGTTTGAATTTTGATAAGGATGGGAACTACATCATGTCGTTCTACAATAACGGGCAGATATGGAAGATCGATGCGCATACGGGTAAGGTGATTTGGAAATTTGGTAAGGGTGGCACAATAGCCAAACCTGCAGAATGTGATTTTACCCAGGCGCATGCAGTTCATATCAATGCGCGGGGTAACCTGATGTTTTTTGATAACGGTGTCGAAAAGAAGCAATCGGGTGTATTTGCGATAAAGCTGGATGAAAAGAACCAGACGTCGCAAATAGATATGCATATCAAATTGCCAAAAGAGGTATTTAACGGAAGAATGGGCAGCGCCTATATGATCAATGATACATCCGTATTGGTTTGTTGTTCCAAACGGCACGTTGTTGTGTTAACTAACAGAAAGGGGAACCTGCTGTGGACGATGGAAACAGCAATGCCAACTTACAGGGCCGAATTTATAAGGAGCAGCAATCTTGCCCCTTATCTGAAACCATAATATTGACAGAATAAATTGAGGAAAATGAAAAAGAGCTATCTGTACATTATTTATATTTTAACCATAGTGGGCATCGTCCAGCTTTACTCTTCATGCAGTGAAAGTAAAGGCGAGGACAAGGGTAATCCGCAAGCGTCCGAAGCAAAGGCTGATTCAGTTGTTAATGTTGACACCACAAAAATACCCCGTGGCAAATTTGGCGATGCGGTAAGATATGGACGGCAATTGCTGCTGCGTACAGCCTATTATATAGGCCCCGATGGTGTCAATGGCAAGTATCTTGGCAACAAAATGAATTGTACCAACTGTCACCAGGATGCCGGTACAAAACCGTTCTCCTTAAACCTGGTAACAGCTTTTCGTAATTATCCCTCATACCGTGCCCGTGAAGGCAGGGTTTTATCGTTAGCTGAAAGAATTAATAACTGTATCATGCACCCGCATCTGGGCAGGCCGTTGCCGCTGGATAGCAAGGAGATGATCGGCATTATGTCATACTTAAAATGGTTGAGCGATTCATCTAATGTGAGCAAGAGCACCAAAGGCCTTAAAAACGTAGAGATCGAACTCCCGGATACCGCAGCATCACCAATTGCTGGAGCGCAACTTTATGCCAATGATTGTGCCCGTTGCCATGGCGGTTCGGGTCAGGGAGAGATGAGTTCAGGCAACATCACTTATAAATATCCGCCATTATGGGGGCCGAAAGCTTATCAGCCTGGTTCAAGCATGCACCGTATAGTTAAAATGGCACAATGGCTGGTTTCAAACATGCCTTACGATAAAGCGACGCATGATAAGCCATACCTAACATCGGCGCAGGCGCTTGACCTTGCCGCTTTTATCAATGACGACAAAATACATCAGCGCCCTTTTGTAAAGGAATATCAATATCCGAATGCTGAAGAAAAGGCAATAGATTATGACAGAGGGCCATTTAAAGACCCGTTCTCTGAGCAACAGCATAAATACGGCCCATACAAACCTATTGTTGATTACTGGAAAGGCAGGGGAGTTGAACCAACTTTTTGAGCTGATAAGGTTTTAAAGATACCCAAAGTGAGATTTGGTTGATTGGTTAGAGAAAACGCCTCGTTAGAGGCGTTTCTCATTTTTGTAAAGATTTAGATTGTGGTTTCTTAAGGATTTCTTGATTCTGCGTTTATTTACAAAGACGATTTGGCCTTTAACTTATGACCCCAAACCGAGAAATAACCAATAATAATATAGCAAGGTATCATGATGATATAGGCTTGCCGCAGACTGGACAGATCGGCAACATAGCCGTAGAGTAATGGTATTAATGATCCTCCGGCTATGCCCATGATCAATAACGATGAACCTATTTTGGTAAAGCTACCTAAGCCCTTAATAGAAAGGGGCCAAAGAGCAGGCCACATTAATGAGTTTGCTAATCCAAGTAGTGCAATGCAAAATACTGAAGTATATCCGTGTGTAGTGATTGCCATGATGGAGAATATGACACCCAACACAGCCGACACGGTTAATGCCTTATCCTGTTTAACATATTTTGGAATACAAATAATCCCAATGATGTATCCGATTATCATTCCGCTTAGCGTACAAGCTGTAAAAAACTTTGAGGTGGATAAACTAATTCCCTGGCTGGCGCCATAACTTACAATAGAGTCGCCTGCAAGCACTTCGACACCAACATAAGCAAACAGGGCCAATACCCCAATCATTAAATGCGGGAATTGAAAAACACTAGTTTTTTTGTCTTGATTTGCAACGGAATCACCATCCTTTTCAGTTTCGATCTCAGGCAGGGTTGAATAGAAAACAAAAATGGCTAAAAGGATCAGCACGATCATGATCACGATATAGGGTAAGATCACCTGGTGCGCCAGGGTATCCAGTTCTGTAGCTTTTGCAGCAGCAGACATGTTTTTTATTCTGATTTTCAGGGCATCCGCATCTTTTAATATAATGGAGCCTAAGATGATCGGAGCCAGTGCACCGGCTGCTTTGTTGAAAATCCCCATAATGCTGATACGTTTTGCCGCACTCTCAATGGGACCCACTATGGTAATGTATGGATTGGACGCTGTTTGAAGAACAGCAAGGCCGGTACCCTGTATGAATAAACCGGTTAAAAAAACAGCATACTGCCTTGTTAGCGCGGCAGGTATGAAAATGACGGCACCAACCGCCATTATGAGTAAGCCAACCGACATGCCATTCTTAAACCCAGTTTTTTTGAGTAGTATGGCCGATGGTATGGCCATTACAAGATACGCTATGTAAAATGCCGTTGCAACCAGGTATGCTTCTTTATTGTTAAGCTGGCATGCTATTTTGAAATAAGGTATCAGGACGGAGTTGGTCCAGGTGATGAAGCCAAAAACAAAAAACAATATCCCGATAATATAAACCGGGCCTAAAGATTTTTTTGAGGTAGTAATGTTTCCGACGGTTGATTCAGTCGGATTAGAAATTATTGTTTCCTGGGCCATAATGTATTTGCAGATTGTTTTGAAAATTGATTATAAATGAATAATTAATACGTTACACTTTTTTGTTGCACAAGATGTAAAAACATATCCTGCGTCATCTTATCAAGGTCAAATTCGGGCCGCCATCCCCAGTCCCTTTGCGCTATTGAATCATCAATGGTTTCTGGCCATGAATCCGCGATAGCCTGCCTTAAGTCCGGTTGATATTCGATCTCAAACGAGGGTAAGATACTCATAATGCTGCGATATAACTCATCAGGCATAAAACTTAGTCCTGAAAGATTATAAGAATTCCGTATTGTTATCTTTTCTGAGGGCGCTTCCATCAGTTCAACTGTTGCTCTCAAAGCATCATCAATATAGATCATGGGTAATTTAGTATCATGTTCCAGGTAACAGGTATACTTTTCGCCCAGCATTGCCTTGTGGAAGATATCGACTGCATAATCAGTGGTGCCACCCCCTGGCAACGATTGATGGCTGATCACTCCCGGATAACGTAAAGAGCGTACATCAACATTATATTTATGATGGTAATAGGAACACCAGTTTTCCGCAGCCACCTTACTTACGCCGTAAATAGTTGATGGTTCAAGACTGGCATTTTGTTTGGTCATGATTTTTCCTGATGATGGCCCAAATACAGCTATGGAGCTTGGAATAAATACCTTATCTAACTTAAACTCACGGGATGCCTCCAGCACGTTAAGCAAAGTTTGCATATTGATATTCCACGCCCAAACCGGATCAGCCTCACCCCGTGCCGAAAGAATAGCAGCCAGGTGGTAAATTTGAGTTATACCATGTTCGCTAATTACACCGGACAAATCTTTAGCCTTAGTAGCGTCTAAGAGCTCAAATGCATTATTATCAATAACAGGGGTATTGATAATATCAGATGCGATAACATTGCCTTCTCCATATATCTCTTCCAAACGCGGAACAAGGGCCGTTCCGATCTGGCCGTTGGCGCCAACAACCAATATTTTATTTTTCATATAAACAACTTGTAAGTAATTAAGCTGAATTTATGGATTAAGGCAGAGAGCCGCACTATTAGGCCCTATGGTAATTATGCGCAAACGTTTGCTCTGAAGCTTCTTTACCGAATAAAATGAAATTTAGTTCGAATTTGTTACCTTGGGATTTGTAATTAATAAAGTAGGTTTGCTTTATGTCGAGGCCGGTAACAATTAAGGAAATTGCGCGTTTGCTGAATCTTTCTGTATCAACTGTTTCCAGGGCCCTGCACGATCACCCGAGCATTGGTGCGGTTACAAGAGAAAAGATCAAAAAGCTGGCCCGTGAGATGAATTATGAGCCGAATCAAAGCGCCATATTCTTTCAAAAGGGGAAAACGTTCACAATCGGCGTTGTCCTGCCGGAACTAACCGAA
>DATHLW010000452.1:0-2542 GCA_035487675.1 Mucilaginibacter sp.
TGGTGATCGATTTTCTAAGTATTGCTGGACCCAATGCCGGAGGCGAATTTTCGCATCTTGGGGGTGCCTTGTTTGGCTTTATTTACATCAAACAACTACAACGCGGTAACGACTGGATAGGCGCTATTACCGGGATTTTCAAATCAAAGTCAAAAATGAAGACGGTTTCCAAAAATTCAGACAGAAATCAGAGCGGAAAGCCCCGGCAGGATGATGTAGATCGTATATTAGACAAAATTTCGCAGACAGGCTATGACAGTCTGAGTAAACAGGAAAAAGAGATATTATTCAGGGCCAGCAAGGATAATGAAGGCTAAAAAAGGGTTAAATTTTATTGACAGGATATTTCTCTGGATCAACCTGTTCCTCTGTTCAGGCCTGTTGATAAGTTACCTGGCCCCAATCATCAACCCCGAAAAGTTCTGGCCCATTGCTTTCTTTGGCCTGGCTTATCCTTTTCTGTTATTAGGTAATGTTATACTTATCGCTTACTGGTTATTTCGCAAAAGTAAATGGATGGTATTATCTATAGTCACCATTGCCCTGGGCTGGAATGTCCTTAACAAGAATATCGGTCTGCGTTTCCCATCAGCCTATGGTCTGAAAAAAGAGGGCACCATACGGGTGATGACCTACAACGTACATAACTTTAAACGTTATGGGGCAAAGAACGATATATCCACCAAACATGAGATATTGGAGATCATTTCGCAGCAACAGCCCGATATCATCGGGTTCCAGGAGTTTTATTCCCGCAACCGCGGACAATACAATATGCTCGATTCCATTCAGAAGATATTGAAAAGCAAACATTACTTTTTTGAAGCAGTTGTTTCCAACCCGGATGAAGCTATCGGACTGGCCATATTTTCAAAATTACCCATAGTTGCGCATGGTTTTATTCAACTTACAGAAAAGAGGAACGAGAATCAGTGTATCTATGTTGATGTGAAAAAAGGAGAGAAGATATTCAGGATATACAGCGTTCATTTGCAGTCCATCCGGTTTGACCCTGACGATTACCGTTACCTGAATGACATATCACAGCAGGATAAGCCGGAAGCCAGCTCAGCCAAACGGTTAGGCTATAAGCTAAAGATTGCCTTCCAGAAGAGAAGCGAACAGGTATTTAAAATCAAAAGACATGCTGATTCTTGCTCCTACCCCTATATCATTTCGGGCGACTTTAACGATACGCCCACATCATTCGCTGTTAATGAAATGTGTAAGGGATTAAAAAACACCTTCCGCGAAAAAGGCTCAGGTATGGGTAGAACCTATAATGGCAGTTTCCCAAACTATCAAATTGACTATATTATGGTAGGAAAGCAATTCGATGTGATGAATTACGACATCGTCGAGAAGCGGTTGTCAGACCACTATCCGGTGTGCAGCGACCTGTTATTGAGGTGATTAGTCAAGCCACTGTAAAAACCTATAATACAAACACAGCTTTTGGGATTTAGTAGAGTACCTATCAGCTTAAAATCGAAAAAATCGTAAGTTTGCCAACATGGAACAAAGTCTATTTGTTTACAACACATTAACAAGGAAAAAAGAAAAATTTGCAGCATTGAACCCACCCCATGTGGGCATGTATGTTTGTGGGCCTACGGTTTATAGCGATGCTCATTTAGGCAACAGCCGTACCTATATTTCATTCGACCTGATATTCAGATATCTTACTCATATTGGTTACAAGGTGCGTTATGTACGCAATATTACAGATGCCGGCCATTTGGAAGGCGATAATGGCGACGAAGGTGAGGATAAAGTATCAAAGAAAGCTAAATTAGCCCATGTAGAACCAATGGAGATAGTGCAAAGGTACACCGTTGGTTTTCATGATGTGATGCAGGTATTTAATGTATTGCCACCAAGTATTGAGCCCACTGCAACCGGTCATATTATTGAACAAATTGAACTGATAGAAGTTATATTAAAAAAAGGATATGCATACGAAGTAAACGGCTCTGTTTATTTCGACGTAGAAAAATATAATCAGACACAGGATTATGGTATTCTAAACGGCCGTAACCTGGAAGATCTTTTAAATAATACGCGCACACTTGGCGGTCAGGAAGAAAAACACGGGAAACTTGATTTTGCCCTATGGATCAAAGCAAAGCCCGAACATTTAATGAAATGGCCTTCTCCCTGGAGCATAGGTTTCCCGGGTTGGCATTTGGAGTGCTCAGCTATGAGTAATAAATATTTAGGTCAACAATTTGATATCCACGGCGGCGGTATTGATCTGATGCCGACCCACCATACTAATGAGATAGCGCAGAATGTTGCTGCCTGTAACAAAAATCCTGCTAAATATTGGGTACATACGAACATGCTTACAGTAAATGGTCAAAAGATGTCGAAATCATTAGGCAATAGTTTTTTGCCGCATGAATTATTTTCCGGCAATAATTCTATTTTGAATAAAGGCTATAGCCCGATGACCGTTCGCTTTTTTATGCTGCAGGCACATTATCGCAGCACACTCGACTTCGGAAACGAAGCCATGGAAGCTTCAGAAAAAGGCTTTAAG
>DATHLW010000453.1:0-3530 GCA_035487675.1 Mucilaginibacter sp.
ATTGGTTGCATGATGGATAAATTATTTTTAGTTATTTTTGATTATGACAGTAATTACTTTGAATATTCCCGACTCCGCTAATGTGGATGCAAAAGAAGCAGCAATGCTATTGGCTGCCAGTTTATATGAAAAAGGAAAGCTTTCTCTTGGCCAGGCTGCTGAGGTTGCCGGTCTTACAAAACGCACCTTTGCTGAATTGCTGGGAAGCTACGGCGTATCTATTTTTAATCATCCTGCTACTGATGTCACCAAAGACGTAAAAAATGCCTGATGTTGTTATTGCTGACACCAGCTGCCTTATTATACTATCTAATATTAATGAGTTAAACCTTTTGCAAAAAGTCTACGGCGGCATTATGACAACGCCGGATATTGCCAAAGAATTTGCTGAACATTTACCTGATTGGATAACTATAAAATCCCCTGCGGATATACAAAAACAACAAATCTTGGAATTGCAAGTCGATAAAGGCGAGGCGAGTGCCATTGCATTGGCATTAGAAATGCCCGGAAGTACAATTATACTTGATGATTTACAAGCCAGAATATTGGCTGAGCAATTAGGAATTACAATCACCGGTACAATAGGCTGATAATAAAAGCTAAACTAAGCGGCTTAATTCCTTCTATAAAACCTTTATTAAACAAAATAAAACAAACTAATTTTAGACTATCTCCGGCCTTAGAAGCAATAGCACTAAAAGAAGCCGGAGAATAAATTCTTATGAAGAAGTTAATTTGCATTATCTGCTGTGCTTTGTTTATAAATCATATTTCGGCACAAACGACCGACACCTACACCCTCTTTAAACCCGACCGTGTTTTTGATGGCGAGCAAATGCATACCGGCTGGCAGGTATTGGTAAAAGACAATCACATTGAAGCTGTGGGTGAACCTGGCAGTATTAAAGCACCTTTGTCTGCAAAAGTGGTCGAACTAAAAGGAATGACCCTGATGCCCGGATTAATAGAAGGGCACTCCCACTTATTCCTTCACCCCTACAATGAAACCCTATGGGACGATCAGGTATTAAAAGAAAGCCGGGCCGAACGCACGGCCCGCGCAGTAATGCACGCCCGCGAAACATTAATGGCAGGTTTTACCTCTGAACGCGACCTTGGCACGGAAGGATGTGGTTATGATGATGTGGGGTTGAAAACAGCCATCAATAAAGGCATTATTCCTGGCCCTAGAATGATGGTGGCCACCCGTGCCATTGTAGCTACAGGCAGTTACGGACCAAAGAATGTGGTGGATCAGAATACCGTTATTGAGGGCGGGGAGGAAGCTGACGGCGAGGAAGGAATAACCCATGTGGTACGCTCACAAATAGGGCATGGCGCTGATGTTATAAAAATTTATGCAGATTACCGTTGGGGAATAGACGAAGCTCAGGAGCCGACGTTTACCGAAGAAGAATTAAAAAAAGCCGTCCAAGTAGCCAAAAGCAGCGGAAGGACTGTAGCGGTGCATTCCGAAACATCTGAGGGAATGCAACGTGCAATTGCAGCAGGGGTAACTACCATTGAGCATGGCGATGGAGGCACTCCTGAGCTTTTTAAAATGATGAAAGATAAAGGCATTGCCTTGTGCCCGACACTCGCAGCTACCGAAGCATATTCAATTTATTTTCACGGATGGAAAAAAGGCGATCGGGATAATGACCAGATCAGGCGTAAAAAATACATTTTTAATGAAGCGATAAAAGCCGGCATTACCATTTGTATGGGAGGCGATGTTGGCGTGTTTGCACATGGGGATAATGCGCGCGAAATGATCCTGATGGTTGAGTATGGCATGAAGCCCCTTGATGTGTTACGATCAGCCACCTCAGTTAATGCATTGGTTTTCAGAATGAATAGTGTTGGAAGTATAAAAGCCGGTTACCTTGCCGACCTGGTTGCTGTAGATGGCAACCCGTCAGAAGACATTAAAGCTGTAAAGCACGTGAAGCTGGTGATGAAGGACGGCATTATTTATCGACAGGAATAACCTTTATTTATTAGATTTGGCCACCATAAATTATAAATCATAATGAAGCACTTTTTTTTCTACAAATTTGCAATTGTATTATTGACAGTTGTAACCATCTCTTTAAATTCTAAAGCGCAAACCATCCCGATTGAAAGTAAAGACAATGCTATCGTACTGCAGGTGGGTACTGACAAGCACCTGGACATGATCTATTTTGGTGGAAAGCTCTCAGCTATGGGTGAATATGATTACATCCCTAAACCTTACCGTCCCGAGAATAGTACTGACTATTACAATTCAGCCTATACCCCTTCCGGTTCACGTAACCTGTTGGAGCCAGCTATAGCTGTGACCCATGCAGATGGCAATAAATCCCTCGACCTTGAATATGTAAATCATACTATCACTAAGATCAATGATGATGTAAGCCTGCTCAGTATCAACCTGAAAGACCCGGTTTATGATTTTGAGGTAACGCTGAACTATCAGACCTATTTTAATGAAAATGTAACAGAGCAGTGGAGCGTGATCAAACATCATGAGAAAAAGGATGTGGTGCTGAATAAGTATGCATCTGCCAACTTATATATTCAAGCCGGCGGTTACTGGCTCAAAAATTTTCATGGCTATTGGGCACAGGAAATGCGCCCGGAAGAGGAAAAACTGACGCATGGCATCAAAACCTTAGATTCAAAGCTTGGCTCCCGTACGGATCTGTTCCAGCCGCCTGTATTTATGGTGTCACTTAACAAACCAGCTACCGAAGATGAAGGCGAAGTGCTTTATGGCAACGTGGAATGGAGCGGTAACTACCGTATCGATCTGGAACTCGACCCAGCCAACAATTTAAGGCTTATAGCTGGTATCAATAACCATGCTGCCGATTACACACTTAAACCTGGTGTTGAATTTACTACACCAAAGTTTGTTTATACCCTTAGCAGCAAAGGCAAAGGCGATGCCAGCCGCAACCTGCAAAGCTGGGCACGCAAATACAAAATTGTGGATGGCAATGGCCCGCGTTTAACCTTATTGAACAACTGGGAATCCACCTACTTTAATTTTGATGAGGCCAAGCTTTCCAATCTCCTGAAAGACACTAAAACATTGGGTGTCGACCTGTTTTTGCTGGATGATGGCTGGTTTGGCAACAAATATCCACGTAACGATGATCATGCAGGCTTAGGTGATTGGGAAGTGAACAAAGCCAAACTTCCCAATGGCATTGCATTTTTAACCAAAACTGCAAAAGAGAATGGCGTAAAGTTCGGTATATGGGTTGAACCTGAAATGGTGAACCCTAAAAGCGAATTATATGAAAAACACCCTGACTGGATAGTAAAACAGCCTCAGCGTCCGGAATATTACATGCGCAACCAGTTGGTGCTCGACCTGAGCAATCCAAAAGTGCAGGAATATGTATTCAGCATCGTTGATAATTTGTTCACCCAAAATCCTGATCTCGCCTATATTAAATGGGATTGCAATTCGATTATGTATAATGCTTATTCCGCTTATGAAAAGAACCAGGGAAACTTTTATACCGATTATGTAA
>DATHLW010000454.1:0-3484 GCA_035487675.1 Mucilaginibacter sp.
TGCTCAAAACCTGCAGCAATTTGAAGCCGACCCTGAAGATACCGAACAACTCATCATTAAAAAAGTGCCTTTTGCCGAAGTTTACAAAATGGTTACCAATGGTGAAATAACTGATTCGTTGACTGTGGCCGCTGTATTAAAAGTGCACATTATGCGATTAGAGGGTAATTTGAATCTTTAAACTTACTTTTTTCGAATAGTAAATAGTCAAGACTAAATTTTCCTGCACCCCAGAACATAAAAATCAGAGCAAACAAAAAATAAGATATAGTAAAGCCCCCGTCGATATTAAAGTCCTTACCTAAATTGGCAGTTACAGTTGCTATAAACATGGTAAAACCAATGAGTAACGCCGCTTTTTTTGAGAACAGGCCAAAAAATAAAAAAATACCCCCGATAAGTTCAGCGCCTTTTGCAAGAAATGCCATAACAAGAGGCATTGGGAAATGCAGTTCTTCTCCGAACCATTTTTCAAAAAACGCCCTTTCTGAGGGAGATGTTATGATTCCTGTAACAGATGAGTAACTGGCTGAAAACATTCTGTATCCAAGCCACAGACGAATGAATAGCAGAAGGTAGTTCCAAATTAACGCCTTATTATATTTCATACTCTTTTTAAATTAAAGCCGGATACTTATTTACTATAATGTTACGACATTTTTTATATATCATTTCTACCCTACAAAGGGGGATTAATTTATAGATATGCATATATTCTTGTCTGTAATCCGCAGGCTTCGATTACATTTTTTGCGGCCGCTTCAACCTGCGCAGACTAGTCACAACGATCCTATAACCGCACACTTACTGTATCAAAAGCGAACGTATTAGCAGCATCAACATCTACTTAAAATATTGAGATACAATTAAATAACTATTTGGCATTGGTCTTGGGCAAACCTCTCCGAATCGATTACAATTAGTTGTACAACAATAAATTAAGTAGCTATGCTCAAAAGTTATCTTAAAACCGCCCTGCGTTTTCTGCTGAAGAACAAAGCGTTCAGTTTCATCAATATTATCGGCCTCGCCACAGGCACGTTATGCTGCCTGTACATATTGCTTTATGTACAGGATCAATACAGCTATGATAAGTATCATAAAGACGCGAAAGATATTTACCGCGTTACATCATCACTGGAGATCACAGGAGATAAACACAACAATTCGACTGCCTCGCCCCCGATTGCCCCGGCAATTAAACGTGATTTCCCCGAAGTAAAGCAATTTACACGGCTTATACCGACAGGCCTCCTGGGCAACAGCAAAAACTTACTGAAGTACAAGGAAAAGTCTTTTTATGAAAAAGACCTGGTGTATGTTGATTCCACCTTTTTTGATGTATTTTCCTATCATTTTGTTTATGGTAAAAACACCAAAGACATTCTTGCGCAGCCTTACTCATTAGTGCTGCTAAAACCTGTGGCTGATAAATTGTTCGGCAATGAGGATCCTATAGGCAAAGTGATCACGATTGATAACGGTTTCGGCAAGCATGATTTTAAGGTAAATGGTGTAGTAGACGAGAGTCTTGGCAAATCGAGCATTATCGCCAACATATTTGTTACCATGCGCAGCGGCGGCTTTGGCGAATTTGTACTAAACAATACAGCATGGGCCGGGTATAATTTGGCCTGCTCCTATATCAAATTACAGCCAGGAGCAAGCGCACAGGCCCTGGAGAAGAAACTGCCAGACTTTTTGAACAAACACGGGGCACAACAGCTCAAAGCATTAGGAATGAAAAAAGTATTGCATTTGCAGCCTTTCACTTCAGTGCATACTACTCCGGGTTACGAGGTTGAGTTGAGTAAAACAATCAGTCCGACGCTTTTATATATATTGATACTAATAGCTGTAATGATACAGCTGATTGCATGTATCAATTTTATGAACCTGTCTACAGCGCGCGCATCCAAACGTGCTAAAGAGGTAGGCGTACGGAAAGTTGTGGGAGCCGGCAGAGGCGATCTTATCAGGCAGTTTTTAGGCGAGTCATTTTTACTATCACTTATCGGGGTATTGCTGGCAATACCATTAATGTTCCTTGTGCTTCCCTACCTGAACGATATCACGCATACCGATATCCAATTTTCTTTCCTGGCGCATTACAGTGTCTGGCTCATGCTTGGCTCAATCGTAATTATCACCGGGGTTGTTGCCGGTAGTTACCCTGCTTTTTACCTTTCTGCCTTTGAGGCTATCAAAGTAATGAAAGGTAATTTCACCAGCCATGTTTCTGCATCGGGTATCCGTCGTTTGCTGGTTGTTATCCAGTTTGCGCTATCTATTATATTGATAACAGGGATTATCATTATTTACAGCCAGTTGAACTATATCAAAAACAAGGACCTTGGTTTTGATAAGGGCCAAAAGCTTATTTTTAGTTTTTACACCGGCGACTCACAACAAAAAATGACGCCTTTTGCTGCTGATCTTCAGCAACTGTCAGAAGTAAAAGCCGTAAGCAGATCAAATAATTACCTGAGCCAGTTTGTGGGCCGTGACCATGGCGTATATCTTGCCGGTGGCAATGCAGCCATCGCGATCGACGCACAAAATATGGACACTGACGAGAAGTTCGTTAAAGCGAACGGCATTAAGCTCATTAGCGGGCGCGATTTCAGGATAAAGGATTCACTAAAAACGCTGATCAACGAAACATTGGCAAGAAGGCTGGGCCTAACACCTGAAAAAGCTGTGGGGGCAAGACTTTATAGCCAGTACCTGAACGGACCGGTTTCTTATGTGGATGTGATAGGCGTAATGAAAGATTTTAACTATAACTCGCTTCACGGCGAGGTGCGTCCTTTCATGTTGTTTTATAATGGCGATCCGAATGCGTTCTCATTCATTACCGTTTCAACAAACAGCAAGGATTATAAAGCACTTTTGGGAAAGATCGAAACCTTATGGCAAAAGAACCTGTCGGGTGTCCCTTTTGAATATGCTTTCCTTGACGAAGAAGTTCAAAAGCAATACGAAGCGGAGATCACTTTATCGCAGATCATCAATTCATTTACCATAATGGCTATAGTCATCTCATGCCTCGGATTATTTGGGCTGGCCGCCTTTAGCGCCGAACAACGCCAAAAGGAAATAGGTATCCGTAAAGTGCTGGGTGCAAGTGTTGCCGGCGTTGTGGGTTTGCTATCTAAGGAGTTTGTAAAATTAGTGAGTATATCTTTTATCATCGCAACCCCCATAGCATGGTGGGCTATGAACAAATGGTTGCAGGCATTTGCCTACAAAGTGACCATCACCTGGTGGATGTTTGCTATAGCCGGCATAATGTCAATCTTCATCGCGCTGGCTACGGTAAGTTTCCAGGCTATAAAAGCGGCATTGATGAACCCGGTGAAGAGTTTGAAGACGGAGTGATTAGAGATCAGTTAAACAGTGATCAGTTAATCGGTGATCGCGGCTACTAATAAACCAATGAACAGTTGAACTAATGAACCAAAGTCATGTTTAAAAGTTACCT
>DATHLW010000455.1:0-2572 GCA_035487675.1 Mucilaginibacter sp.
TGATATTTCACCGAGCGCTAAGATCGCTATTCATAATTTCTCCAACAGCTATACACAGCCGGAGACCGAAACTATCACGCTGCCTGATAACAAACATATCAGCGGCGCTACATTAGCGGTTAACAAAGACGCTAAGAACAAGCCTGAATTTTTCAAAGTAAAAACTGCTGACGGCATCGAAATGGACGGATGGATGGTAAAACCAACCAATTTTGATCCAACTAAGAAATACCCGGTAGTATTTACCGTTTACGGCGAACCTGCCGGACAAACTGTTACTGACAGCTACGGTACTGGCCGAAACGGTTTATATGTAGGCAGCATGGCTGACGATGGGTACATCTACATGTCTGTTGAGGGCCGCGGTGCTCCTGCACCAAAAGGTGCGGCATGGCGCAAGTCTATTTACAAAAACATTGGTATCATCAACATTCGCGACCAGGCCATGGCTGCAAAGGAGATATTGAAATGGCCATTTGTTGATTCAACCCGTGTTGCTGTGCATGGCTGGAGCGGTGGGGGTTCATCAACCCTTAACCTGATGTTCCAGTTTCCTGATGTCTATAAAACAGGTATAGCAGTAGCGGCAGTGGGCTGGCAGTTATCTTATGATAACATTTACCAGGAACGCTATATGGGCGTCCCTACTGACGATGCAGGCAGGGAGCCGTTTATTAAAGGATCGCCGGTAACTTATGCTAAAAATCTTCGTGGCAATTTGTTATATATCCACGGCACCGGAGATGATAACGTACATTTCCGTAATGCGGAGTTGCTGATCAACGAGCTGATTAAATATAACAGGCAGTTCCAATTAATGGCCTATCCAAACCGCACACATGGTATATTTGAAGGTGAAGGCACTACATTGCACTTGCACACCCTGTTTACTCAATATTTGAAGGAGCATTGTCCTCCGGGAGGCAGATAAACCCAGTAAAAATATCGAATCTTGAATGCCGAATTTTGAATGATGAAGTATTTAAACAGCAAATGCTTCATCATTCAAAATTCAGGGTTCGATATTGAAATACACAGCAAAGCCTCCGATATAATATCGTGAGGCTTTTCATTTATAAGGTTTGGGTTTAGAAAGGAAGATCGTCTGCAGCGATACTGCTATTGAAATTATCGCCGTTTGACCGGCCTTTTTCAGATTGTCGTGGATTATTGTCCTCAAAATCGCTCTTGCGGCCCAGCATGGTAAAGTTCTCAGCCACTATCTCGGTAGTATATTTTTTGATGCCCTCTTTGTCTTCAAAAGAGCGGGTTTTTAACTTTCCTTCGATATAAACCAATTTGCCTTTTTGGAGAAATTTTCCTGCCACATCAGCCAAACCGCGCCACATTACGATATTATGCCATTCGGTTTGCTCCATCTTTTGACCGTCTTTATTAAACGTTTCCGAGGTTGCCAAAGGGAAGCTTGTTACAGATACGCCCCCTTCCAGATAGCGCATTTCAGGATCTTTGCCTAAGTGGCCGATCAAAATCACTTTATTAATACCAGACATAGATTAAATTAATTCAAAAATTATTTACAAATTAAATAAATTATTTAGAAATAAAAAAATGATTTTTGGCATAGCGATATTTTCTAAATTATTTACGTTAATGTAAAACCATTTTTGTTCTAATTTAATTTGACCGTTACTGATATGAATGAATTGTGCATGTAAATGTTGGTGGGTTAACACATGCTTTTTTATAGGATAAGTATTAATAATTTGAATATTTTCCCCGAAATGTTCTTTAACATCTATAGACGAAACAACCTCGAGTGGTGTTAAACGCTCACTGCTTTCAAATAAAGGGAAGTCGTACATATTTGCCCAGATGTCTTTGTCATCCCGTTTATTCATCAATATACTGTCCCCATCTATTACCACGATATAGTTTAAAAATCGCTCCCTTATTTTGGTCTTTTTCAATTTTTGTGGAAAGTCAGTTATAGCATTGTTTTTATAAGCATAGCATCCTGACATGACAGGACACACCCCACAGTCCGGATTTTTTGGTTTACATAGCATAGCGCCAAATTCCATCATAGCCTGATTATGCAAGCCAGGGTGTTCTTTGCTCAGGAGGTCATTTGCAACCTCCTGGAACAATCTTTTCCCCCTGGTGCTATTGGCGGGCTCACTGATGCCAAAATATCGCGCCAGCACCCTGAAAACGTTTCCGTCGACAACTGCTTTTGCCTGGTTCGCCGAAAATGAGGAAATTGCTGCTGCGGTATATTCGCCTATACCTTTCAGACGGATCAGTTGGTCATGGTCGACCGGGAATTCCCCATCAAACTGTTCTGCGATCTGCCGGGCAGTCTTTAGCATGTTACGTCCGCGGGAATAATAACCGAGGCCCTGCCACAAATTGAGTATGTCCCCTTCATCAGCCGCAGCAAATGATTTTACATCCGGGTATTTTTCAACAAAACGATGAAAATAAGGCATACCTTGCTCTACCCGTGTTTGTTGCAAAATGATCTCCGAAAGCCATATGATATAAGCATTTGTGGTGTTGCGCCAGGGCAGGTCTCTTTTATTTTTAAGGTACCATTGTATCAATTCGT
>DATHLW010000456.1:0-4219 GCA_035487675.1 Mucilaginibacter sp.
ATCTGTTGACTATTATAATATTATTACTTTTATGAACACATATTTTATGAGAGATCATTTAATAAAATTGCCGGTTAGTGTCTTTTAATATGAAAAAGTCTATTTTCAGTAAGAACCGGTCCCGATTGCTATTATTCACTGTGATTTTGTCTTTTGTGGCAGTTCTATCCCAGGCACAAAACAACAAAACAAATACAGTAGCACCACCAGTAACTGTTCCGGATACAAGTAAAAACAATTTATTGATGCCCGTAACCGTAAAGGACAGTGCCAATAACGGGGCAGAGTTGTTAACCTTGAGGCAGTGTATTGATTATGCAATGCAGCATCAACCCGGTATAAATAAAGCGTTGATTAATATTGACATAGCCAAAACTACCAATGCGATCAATTTATCCGGATGGCTGCCGCAAGTAAATGCCCAGGGCGACCTGACGCATTACATCCAGACAACATCTACCGTATCTACAAACAGTACCGGGACAAGCAGCAGGGGCTCAGCCGTAACCAATACTTTTATACCGGGAGTAACAGTTTCTCAGGCTATATTCAGCCCAAGCCTGTTATATGCATCAAGGAGCGCAAACTTGTATATCAAGCAAGCGCAACAGGTTACAGATAGTACCAAAATATTCCTGGTTTCTTCAGTAAGCAAGTCATTTTATAGCGTGCTGCTTACGTTAGAACAGATCAATGTTTTGAAAGAAGATACCGCCCGTTTGGGTAAAAGCCTTCGTGATGCTTATCATCAATATAAAGGCGGCATTGTTGATGAAACGGATTACGAAGAAGCAAGCATCACCCTGAACAACTCTAAAGCGCAGTTAAAACAGGCTAATGAGAATGTGGTCCCGCAATATGCCGTATTGAAACAAATAATGGGCTACCCACCTGCAAAACAATTCAATGTAAGCTTTGATACGACGGAGATGGAGCAGAATATTCATATCGATACTTTGCAACAGCTACAATATGAAAAGCGCATAGAATATCAGCAAATAAAAACGGCCAAACAATTACAGGACGAAGCTGTGCATTATTATAAATACTCGTTTTTGCCTACGCTTTCAGCCTTTTATAATTATAACCTGGCTTTTCAGAATAATCAATTTTCAGACCTGTTCAGTAAATCGTATCCAAACCAGTTGATAGGCCTGTCTTTCACCATCCCGATCTTTACAGGCTTTTACCGTACAAATAACCTGAAACGGGCAAGGTTACAGGAAAAGATAATAGACTGGAATGTGGTTGACCTTAAATCGCAGATATATAAGGAGTATGCGAGTGCTTTAGGAAATTATAAAGGCAACTATTATAATCTTCAGCTTTTGCAAAAGAATGTGAATATGGCAAGGCGTGTTTATTTTGTGGTGACCTTGCAATACAAACAGGGTATTGTACCGTACCTGAATGTGATTACAGCTGAATCGAATTTAATATCATCAGAAATAAGTTATTTAAATGCTTTGTTCCAGGTATTATCTAATAAGATCGACCTGCAAAAAGCTATGGGAAATATTACATACTAATGCACTATAACCAACACTCCTCCATGAATAGAGTATTGTTAAATACCATTCTTATAAGCTGCCTTATTTTAGGCGCTTGTAAAAAGAAACAACCGCCGCAAAGCAATGTGGTGCCTGTGAATTTGTACAAAGTAAAAGAGCAGCGTGTTTTATACTACGATAAATACCCTTCGACTATACAGGCGCTGAGCCAGGTTAACTTGTTGCCGCAAATAACAGGTGCTATTGCCGCTATATTCTTTAAAGAAGGTACACACGTTCATAAGGGTGAAAAGTTATACGAGATAGACAAGCGCATTTATGAAGCAAGCTATGACCAGGCTGTTGCTAATTTAAAGGTATCGCAAGGCAACCTGGTACAAGCACAGCAGGATGCTGATCGTTATGAATATCTGAATAAATACAATGCTGTAGCCAAGCAACAGTATGATCACGCGATCATCACCCTGGACAATGCAAAAAATACGGTTAAGGCTTCGGAACAGGCTGTAAAGTCAGCCAAAACTAATTTGAACTATGCCGTAGTTTACGCCCCTTTTGATGGAACAATAGGTTTTAGTCTGGTAAAATTGGGTGATGTAGTTAATCCTGGAACAACGGTTTTAAATACGATTTCTACTGATGATCCGATCGCTGTCGACTTTATCGTTAACGAAAAACAATTACCACATTTTGAGCAGTTACAAGGTGGTAAAAAAGCTCAGCCGGATTCATTGTTCACATTGTTATTGGCAGATAACTCCCTTTACCCCGAGACAGGTAAAATATCGGTTATCGACCGTGCGGTTGATGCGCAGACAGGTTCAATCCGGGTTCGTTTAGTGTTTCCGAATCCTAAGAGTATGCTAAGGGTAGGGATGAGTTGCGTAGTGCGTGTACATAACCAGGATACGCAACCGCAACTGGTGTTGCCGAACAAGGCTGTGGTGGAGCAGATGGGTGAATACTTTGTGTACGTTGCAAAAGATACGGTGATCAACCCGACCCACTCTACTGCAGATACAGCTACTAAGCCGAAGCTGATAGCAGCACAGAAAAAAATACAGGTAGGGCAAACTATTGGGGCAAATATCGTGATCAAATCAGGTATCAACCAGGGCGACCGTGTGGTAGTTGACGGTGTACAAACCCTGCACGATGGCTCAATAATAACTACAGCTAATAAAGCAGCTCCTTCGGCAGGTGGACGGCGTTAAAAGTAGGACTTAACACAAACCTTTCCGGGTTTAGAAGAATAAGATATGATTGCTAATACCTTTATTAAAAGGCCCGTAACCGCGATAGTAATATCAATTGTGCTGGTGATTACCGGTACGGTATGTATCTTATTATTGCCGATAGACCAATACCCTGATATCACACCGCCTATAGTACAGATAAATGGCCAGTTTACCGGTGCTGATGCGCAAACCGTTGAGCAAACCGTTGCTACGCCTATTGAGGAACAGGTGAACGGTACGCCAGGCATGGAATACATGCAGAGCAACAGCACCAATAACGGGCTGATGCAAATGAATGTAACGTTCAAAATAGGAACTAATATTGATGTTGCAGCGCTTGACGTACAGAACCGGTTAAGTATTGCAACACCCCTGTTGCCTTCTGTAGTAAGCCGTTTGGGGCTCACTGTGCGGGCTGTCAACCCGAGCATGTTGATGATGGTGGCCATTTATGCACCAAAAGGGACACATAATATTACTTTCCTTGATAACTATACCAACATCTTTATACAGGATGCATTGTCGCGCGTACCCGGTGTCGGTAATATCAGCCGGTTTACCGATGATTTTAGTATGCGTATCTGGATGAACCCGGAAAAGATGGCATCTTACAGCTTAACACCTTCCGATGTGATCACCGCGCTGAATGCACAAAATGTGCAGGTAGCTGCAGGTACAGCAGGTGTTCCGCCGCAGTCATCCAGTCAGACTTATGAGTTGGGTATATTGGTGAACGGACGTTTGAGTAAGGTATCTGAATTTGAAAATATCGTAGTAAAAACCATTCCAAGTTCGGGCGAATTGGTTTACCTGAAAGATGTTGCCAGGGTTGAACTGGGCAAGTTTACTTTCTCCAGCAATTCATTTGTGGATGGCAAGCGGGCATCATACCTGCAAATTTACCAGGCACCGGGTAGCAACGCGTTGGAAACCGCCAAAGGTATCTATGCCGAACTGGCTAAACTAAGACAAACTTTTCCTGCAGATGTAGAATATAGTGTGCCATTTGAATCGGTTACCGTAGTAAAAGTTTCCATGAGCGATGTAGTGGGGACTTTGTTAAAAACGCTTGGACTTGTGGCGTTTGTGGTGTTTCTGTTCCTGCAAAGTTTCCGGTCGACATTAATCCCTGTGCTTGCAATACCGGTATCCATATTTGGTACATTTTGCTTCTTTATCCCATTAGGGTTTACTATCAATACCTTAACCATGTTTGGGTTTGTGTTGGCCATTGGTATTGTGGTGGATGATGCAATCATTGTGGTCGAGGCGGTACAGCATTATATCGATCACGATAAAATGTCGGCTAAAGAGGCTACCTACCAGGCTATGAAGGATATATCGGCCCCCGTAGTTGCTATCGCATTGATCCTGGCGGCGGTGTTTGTGCCTGTAGGTTTTATACCGGGAATTGTCGGTCGTTTATACCAGCAGTTTGCGATCACTATCGCTATTTCGGTGATTATTTCC
>DATHLW010000457.1:0-2239 GCA_035487675.1 Mucilaginibacter sp.
ATACACGGCGAGCCTGCTGTGCGTTAACCAGGTTATAGTCTATTTTACGTGGATTTTCAATAGCCTTTAAAATAGCAGGTTTGGTTATTTCGTGGAAAACGATACGCTTTGTACTAGCGTCCTTCAAGCCTAAGGTTTCAAACAAGTGCCAGGAAATAGCCTCACCCTCACGGTCCTCGTCCGATGCCAGCCAAACCATTTCGGCTTCCTTTGCAAGTTTCTTTAACTCGCTTACTACCTGCTTTTTATCAGCAGGGACTTCATATTTTTGTGCGAAGTTATTATTGATATCAATCGCATCTTCCGACTTCACCAGATCGCGTATATGTCCGTAGCTCGACTTCACAGTAAAGTCTTTCCCGAGGTATCCTTCTATGGTTTTAGCTTTCGCCGGAGATTCGACAATTAGTAGATTTTTAGCCATTAAAGCAGTTATTTTTTTGCAAATAAAACATAAAGAAAGGGAAACGCAAATTTGTTTTTCGGAATGTTGGGAAGTAGGAAAGTTGTTGAAGGCCTAAAATTGCCGGAATGTTTTATTGTTAGATCGATAGCTGATCGATTAAAATCAACATTTCAACCTTCCAACTTTACAACCTTCCAACAAAAAAGATCATATAAGGAAACCGCCGCCCAATAGGTCGTTACCTTCATAAAACACAGCCGACTGGCCGGGAGCTATACCAGATACATTATGGAGAAAATCAACCTTCATATGTTCGCCAATTTGTACAATTGTGCTTTGTGTACCGGCGTCTTTATAACGTATCTTGGTTACCGCTTCGATAGGTTCGGTAATGCTTTCATATTTAACCAGGTTCAGATTTCTAACCCAGGCTTCTTTGCGTTCCAATTCATCTTGTGTACCCAAAACAACCGTATTGTTTTGCGGATCGATGCGGGTTACAAACATGGGATGACCCAATGCAATACCCAAACCCTTACGCTGGCCAATAGTATAAAAAGGATATCCTTGATGCTGGCCCACTACAGTACCGTCTGACAAAACGAAATTACCTTTACCAATACGTTCATCAAGATCTTCTACTTTATGTCTTAAAAAGGCCCTGTAGTCGTTATCAGGTACAAAGCATATCTCGTAGCTCTCGCTTTTACCGGCAAGTTCGACCTGGCCCATTTCAAGCGCCATTTGCCTGATCTCGGCCTTAGTAAAACTCCCTAACGGGAATTTGGTACGCGCAAGGTTCTTTTGCGATACACCCCATAATACATAAGACTGATCTTTATTTTCATCTAAGCCTTTTGATACGACATAGCGACCGTTATCATGCATACGAATGTTGGCGTAGTGCCCGGTAGCTATAAACTCGCAATCAAGCTTATCAGCACGCTTCAATAATGCTTCCCATTTGATATGAGTATTGCATAAAACACATGGGTTAGGTGTTCGGCCAGCCAAATATTCGTCCACGAAATTATCGATCACGAAATCGCCAAATTCGCTTCTGATATCGAGTATATAATGAGGGAAGCCGTAACCTACTGCGAGGGCACGTGCATCATTGATGCTATCCAGGCTACAGCAACCGGTTTCTTTTGAACTACCACCGGATGAGGCATAGTCCCAGGTTTTCATAGTAAGACCGATCACTTCATAGCCCTGCTCGTGCAGCATGATCGCTGCAACAGAGCTATCAACCCCGCCACTCATAGCCACTAATATCCTGCCGTGCTTACTCATATTGGCTGCAAAGATACGATTTTGATATTTATGATGATAGTGGGTAAGGTCAGGGGAGGGTAATTTAGTGAGTGGTGAATGGTCAGTAGTGAGTTGGAATTGACAGGGTTTCCTAATTAAATAAAAACATTACATGATTAACATAAATATTTGATTATCAAAGTTAATTAACTTAAAGTTAATGGGAATAAGTTGAGTTTATACCTCATTTTTATCTCCTAACCATTCACAACTCACTATTCACCGCCACAAAAACCGCCTTTCTATTCACAAATAGCTGTAGTAAAATTAAGGATTTCGAACCTGACCGTCACCCTTCACAATCCATTTATAACTGGTGAGCTCCTGTAAACCCATCGGTCCGCGGGCATGCAACTTTTGGGTACTGATACCGATCTCAGCACCCAGTCCGAATTGTGCTCCATCCGTAAAAGCAGTAGAAGCATTTACATATACCGCAGCAGCATCAACTTTATTCAGGAAAGTAGCAGCATGCTCTGCATTTTCAGTAATAATAGCCTCGCTATGTTTTGAGCT
>DATHLW010000458.1:0-3948 GCA_035487675.1 Mucilaginibacter sp.
GCGATCAGTGTAAAAACAATTATAAACAATACAGATACATTGAACCTGCATTTTGATACAGGTTCGTGGGATTTTAGGTTAACCAGGGATGCTGTACTTAAAAAGACCAGATTACTGTCCAATCAACCCGATGCTTTGGCAGGCAAAACCAAGCCGGATTATAATAATCTGAACAAGGTATTCAAATTGCAAATGGGCAGTGTGGTTTGGGATAACCCCAAAGTTGGCAGTACCGGTTTAACCGCTCATGAAATGGACGGTCGTTTTGGCTGGAACCTGTTTGAAGGCAAAACAGTTGAGATTGATTATGATAAAAACCTTTTGATCATCCGCTCCGGGCTGCCAAAGGAAATGAAAGGCTATGTCAGGTCAAAGCTGGAGTTTATCCGCTCTTTTGTTTGCGCCAAAGCAAGCTTTGAAATAGAAAATAAAAAATACACTGGAGATTTTCTATTTGACACAGGATCGGACCAGGCACTTATCGTAGACAGCACATGGGCGAGCAAGCAAAATTTTCCTAAAAACTTAAAATTGATCAAATCGACCGTCCTCAGAGACCCGCGCGGCGTAAAATATGAAACCAGGACAGTGCTATCCCCTCTTTTTAAGATCAACGGTTTTGAGTTCACCAATATCCCAACGCTAATGCTAGGCAGCAAAAACCCTGCAGGATTTGAAATTAATGATTTTGGCAACGACCTTTTAAAGCGGTTTAATATGATACTGGACTTCAAAAATGATTACCTGTACCTGAAGCCGAATAAACTGATGGGGGTGAAATACCTGGAAAGCTCGTAATACTAAAGCGCTTTATATAATTCAGATACGACTTTGTTGGTGACACCGTCTTGTCAGTAGTTGCAAAAACACAAGATACTTATAATCAGATATTTAAATACATTCACAGGCTGTTCACACGTGAACATGAACACTGAACACCATGCTTTACAATGCCTTTATATAGTCCAAAAACAGGTAAAGCGCCTTCTTTTTATCTTCAGTGAGGTTAAAATCAAGCTTGTGCATGAGGTAATCTTCAAGGTCGAAATCATCGCGCTTTGGTAATTCTTTTAAAAGTTCAGGGCGGTGCTCAAGGCCAAATTTTAAGCCTTTATTAAATTCTTCGGTAAACTCGGATGGAATGGGTTTATTAGATATCCAGGCTGCAAATACAAATGGCAGCCCGGTCATTTTTTTCCATTCTTCTGCCAAGTCATATACATATTTGAACTTTTGTTTTTTACCGAAAGTGCGGTCGCCTATTTGTACGAAAGCAGTATGGGAATCTGTAGATTCCGCATAATCAGGCGCATTTATAACCAATTGCGGTCCTATCTTCCAAAAGTTTTTCAATAGTACTCGCCCCAGGTTATTCGAACTGCGCGATTGCGGATCAAGCTGTACAGTTTTTACTTCCCTAATATCGCAATTGCTGAATATAAATACAGAATTAACCGCTCCGTTAGCACCTATGCAATAATCGGACACAATGTGCCATTCGGGAAGATTTAAGGTAGCTGCAACAGGTATCAGGCCGATATCTACTTTATCATCAATAAGTTTTTGGGCGCAATCAGAAGGCATATCAAGGCTCAGGTCGATCTGAGCAATCACCGGGGTATGTTCTATGCCGTATATAAATGGTTTGGTATTGGTGTAGCTAACAGCAGATATTCTTATCTTTTTCACAGATATTTTAGGTTATCGATTCAGGATGTTATCCTTTTCAAATATGTTATTTTTAAATTCGAAATTGAACATTCGAAATTCGAAATCACTTTAAATGTTTTGCATTATTAAAATCGATGATCTCGTATTTTTTGCCATCCCAGGTCACTTTATACAATACAAGATTTTGATGCGGGAAACTTTCCATCTCCGTAAGTGGCATGTTTAGCAAAATACAAAGGAAAAGCCTCAAAGCCCGGCCATGCATACAAATAAGCACAGTCTTTTCTTCCGGATGGCTCATAATGGTTTGGAGAGCTTCCAGTTGTCTTGCTTTTACCTCATTGGGGCTCTCCCCTTTTTCAAACTTACTATCAAGCTTACCGTCGAGCCAGTCGCGCATCAGTTTCATGAAAGCTGCTTTGTTCTCAGGCGTACTTGGCTGGCCTTCTAAAACTCCCCATGCTAATTCATCCAGACCGGATAATTTTTCGTAAGGAATGCCGTCGTCAATAAATGGCTGGATACTTTGCTGGGTGCGCTTGAGTTCAGAAATATAGATCTTATCAAACGGGACATTTTTGTAGGCCTGGTAAAACAATTGCGCCTGGTGGCGGCCTTCATTATTCAGGTCGGTGTTACGTCCGCGCCCTTGTACAATGCCCTGTTTGTTCAGGTCAGTTTGTCCGTGTCGGACGATATATAAAGTCTTTAATATCATTAAATATGTTTCTGCCTAATTAATCACTGGCAGTCTATAAAATTGTGGTTTTGCTTCTTCAGGGAATTCAACTTCAGTATAATCCGTTACTACATTATACAATGTATCGCGCTCGATTGGTTTTCTACCAACCTGTTTGATCAGGTCCACTAATTGTTTAGTACTCATACCCGGATGCTGTTCCTCCGCGCCGGCCATACTGTATATTTTGGTAGTATCATCAAGCGTGCCGTCTATATCGTCGACACCAAAATTCATTGACAATTGTGCCGTATTACGGCTGATCATCGCCCAATATGCTTTAATATGGTCGAAGTTATCCAAATAAATACGTGCGATAGCATAATTACGAAGATCTTCTACTACAGTAGATTCCGGCACATGAGACATCTGGTTATCCTGGTTACGGAATTTCAACGGGATGAAAGTCTGGAAGCCACCAGTCCGGTCCTGCAATTGGCGCAAACGCTCCATATGATCTACTCTATGCCAGAATTTTTCGATATGACCGTACAACATCGTTGCGTTTGAACGCATGCCCAGTTTGTGCCATTCTTCATGTATTTGCAGCCATTGGTCGGCGGTACATTTATCTTTACAAATCTGGTCGCGTATTTCCTCGTGGAATATCTCCGCACCACCACCCGGTATAGATTCCAGACCGGCATCCTTCATCATCTGCATACCGGTAGCATAATCTATTTTGGCCTTTTTGAAGATGTAATGATATTCAACGGGGGTTAAAGCCTTTACATGCAGGTTAGGCCGATGAGCCTTTATTTTGCTGAATAGTTCAGTATAAAAGGGCACATCATACTGCGGTAAAACACCGCCTACTATGTGTACCTCGGTAACGGGCTCATTATCATATTTTTTTACGATGTTCAGCATATCCGCCATGGTATACTCCCATCCATCGGCACGCTGCTTGATCAGCCTTGAATAAGAACAGAATTTACAATCGTAAACACAAAGATTGGTCGGTTCGATATGGAAATTGCGGTTGAAGTATGTTTTATCGCCATGCTTTTTCTCGCGGATATAATTTGCCAAAACACCCAAATAACCTAATTCTGCTTTTTCATATAGCAAAACCCCCTCATCAAAGGTGATACGTTCACTATCCAAAACTTTTTGCGCAATGTGCTTCAGATCAGCAGAAAGATCAGGATCCTGCAATAACAGACGTAAATTATTTCCGGCTTCCATTGAAAAAACTTTGCTGCAAAAGTAGCAAATGTTAATGTAATGAATGTGTAAACATTAATTTACTGGTCACAAAACTTTAAGTTTGCTTCATGAAAATCGAAACTATAGCCATCCACGCCGGTAATCATAATGATGAATCATCAAAAGCAGTGATACAGCCTATCACCATGTCAACAACTTTTGTTCGTGAGGCCAATGGTTCTTTCCCTGCCGGATATATCTATAGCAGATCAAGTAACCCCAACCGTACCGCGCTCGAAAATGTATTGGCTAAACTGGAAGGCGGCGCTGATGCGGCAGCTTTTTCATCGGGCAATGCGGCAGGGATGTCAGTTTTTCAAACATTAAAA
>DATHLW010000459.1:0-2015 GCA_035487675.1 Mucilaginibacter sp.
CGGTAATACCTTTTTTGTTCTGCAGCATATATTTGCCAAAGTTTATACGGCCCATATTTTCAACCAGAATGTCCAGCCTTGCTTTGCCCGATGGTAAATGAAGCAACAAACTATCTTGTCTTTGACGCCTGTCAATTGTACCAACAGTTTTACCATTGATCATTATCACAGCGTAATCCCGTAACCCATGAATTTTTATAAAGCCAGTGGTACCGCCTTTAATTTCTGCCCGGTATAATACATACCCATAAGCCTGGTTTAAATCTTCAAATGACAGTGGGCTCACATTGGCTTTGGGTAACGGCAAGTTGCTTAACAGATCAGCGGAGTTAGTTAGCTTTATTGATTTAATGCTTATTGCTGTTTTGGAAGCTGGTATGGCTGGTAGTGTTTGTCCTTGTGGTAAATGTTTTTCTATTATTTTCCGGAATGTCATGTATTTTGCAGTCGGATTACCGGCCTCATCTAAGGGTGCATCATAATCATAGCTGCTAAGTTCGGGTTCAAAGGGGGTTCCATCTTTAAAGTTAGCCCCATTCATAAAGCCGCGTGTGGTGCCGCCATGAAACATATACATATTAATAGAGATACCTGCTACTAATACCGAGTCTAATGGCCCGGCATATTTTTCGGCAGGCACAGTATGATGGGCAGTACCCCACCAGTCAAACCATGCCGGATACCACTCTGCTATATAAAAAGGCCCTTTACCATTGTGTGCCTCCCGCACAAATCTCTTTACTCTTTCAGCATTATCCACCCCATTCACTGCCGGTAACAAACCCGGTAAATATCCTTTTAATAAGTCAGCGGGAGGATCGCAGGTATACAGTAATCCATCAAAGCCAGCCTCTTTAAACATTTTCTTGTTGATGGCCAAATATTCTTTATCACTACCGTAAGAACCATACTCATTTTCTATCTGGACCATTAAGATATTACCGCCATGATTTACCTGCAAAGGAGCCAACTGCTTGCCAATTTCTTTGATGTAAGATTGGTATTCTCTAAGGTATTGGGGTTCTTTACTGCGCACCTCAAGTCCTTTTTCATTTTGTAACCAGTAAGGATAGCCACCAAATTCCCATTCGGCACATATGTAAGGGCTGGGACGAAGAATCACCCAGAGACCTTCTTCCTCAGCTATCCTGACAAATTCCGCAACATCGTTATTTCCGGAAAAATCAAATTTGCCTTTTTCCGGTTCGTGAAGATTCCAAAAAACATAGGTTCCAATAGTGTTCAGGCCCATTGCCCTGGCCATTTTCATTCGGGCACGCCATGCTTCGCGGGGTATACGCGGATAATGCATTTCTCCGCTTATCATCTGGAAAGGCTTTCCATCTAATAGAAATACAGAGTCGCCTAAAGCGAATGAGTGATTATCTCGTTGAGCGTATACTGATGATGCAGAAAGGGGTATAATTATTAAAAGAAAAAAATATTTTAAATTCCTCATTTTTAATTTGTGAGCTGTTCGTGGTTTGAACTGATTTTACAGGGGAATATTGATATGGTCTCCTGGTTATGACAGGTTTCGGTAATAATTTACGCAATGTTAATGAATGCCATCCGCTGTCCTTTGTAATAACCGTATGACCTGTTTAAATTAAGTCAGGCCAAAGATTAACCTTTGACCTGACATTCAACTAAATCAACTAATAACCAGGATTTTGATTGAGCTGATTCCCTGAGGCCTGGATTTCAGATCTCGGAATAGGCAGCCAATAATGTTGTTGCAAGAACGCACGGCCGTCCAAAGCTACTTTGGGTGTGTAGCTGAATGAACCGTCTGCATTCTTTGTGATGATTACACCGCCGGCAGGTTTATTTTCTGTAACGTCGGCAATCTTCCATCGGCGCACATCATAAAAACGGTGCTCTTCAAAAGCAAGTTCAACACGGCGCTCATAACGAACAGCATCCCGCATCTGTGCTTGCGTTAAACCAGCCGGAAGGTCAGGCATGTTTACACCCGTACGTTCCCTGATCATATTGATCGCCGTTCGGGCACT
>DATHLW010000460.1:0-6395 GCA_035487675.1 Mucilaginibacter sp.
AGCCATGCTCAACCGTGCCGATCTATAAACGAAAAGACTAAAATGAACTTCTTTTTTTCCAAAAGCAGCTAATGAAGAAATACTTTGTGTTGATTCTGGCATGCTGCTCCCTCAATACTCTTTTTGCCCAGGAACTTTCTAAAACCGATGGGGTCGCGTTTAAAGCCGGCGAAAAGCTAAGTTATAAAATGAAGTATGGCTTCTTTACTGCAGCTGAAGCCAACATCCGTGTAGAAGATAGCCCGGTACAGTTTGATAACAAACCAGCTTACCACATCATTGCCGAAGGCAAAACTGCCGGCACTTTCGATGTTTTTTATAAAGTGCGCAACCGCTACGAAAGCTATATCGACAAGAATACGCTGCAGCCCTATTTTTATGCCGAAAACAGGCGTGAATCAAGCTATAGACACTCAGATAAAGTAACTTTTGATCACGAAAAGAAAACGATCACCGCAGCAAAAGGCACTTTTCCCTATACGAGTGCTCAGGTGTTCGATTTTGTATCGGCTTATTATTTTGCGCGTTGCCTCGATGTGTCCAAGTTACATATAGGACAAAAACTTGACCTGGTGTATTTCCTGGAGGATGGTATACATACCATGAACATTACTTATGTGGGTAAAGAAAGGATATCCTGCTCTATGGGTACATTTAATTGTTTAAAATTTAATCCAACCATTATTCCCGGACGTATTTTCAGAAAAGACAGTAAGCTGTATCTTTGGATCACGGATGATAACAACCGCATACCCGTAAAAGCGCATGTGGAAGTGGTAGTAGGCAGTTTAACAATGGAGCTTACCTCTGTGGCAGGATTAAAGTACCCGCTGAATCCGGTTAGTAAGGAGACGGATTGAGGTTAGTGATTAGAGACTAGTGATCAGAGATCAGTTCGCTTGCAGGTTTAGACAATTAGAATTTAGGGTTTAGAATTTAGGGTTTAGAATTTAGGATTTAGCTTTTAGAATTTAGAGTTTATGATTGAGGTAGGCAGTGTTTTGGTGCATGAGGACGTAGTTAAGGAAAACTTTGTCTGCAACCTGAATAAGTGTAAAGGTGCGTGCTGTCTGGAGGGAGACTCGGGTGCGCCCTTGAACCATGATGAGCTGCACATACTGGACGAGATATACCCGAAGGTAAAGCCTTTTATGACAGCTAAAGGTATTGCCACCATTGAAGAGAACGGAACTTATGTGACCGATTTTGAAGGTGATTATACCACACCTTGTGTGGATACCAACAAAGAGTGCGCCTATGTAGTATGGGAAAACGGTATCACCAAATGTGCCATTGAGAAAGCATATGAACAGGGCGTCATCGATTGGAAGAAACCGATCTCCTGCCATTTATATCCTATCCGCATCACCAAATACCCCGAGTTTGATGTATTGAACTACGACCGCTGGAGCATCTGCAGCCCGGCATGTACTTTTGGCAATGAGCTAAAAGTTCGGGTTCATGAGTTTTTGAAAGGGCCGCTTATCCGTAAATATGGAGAGGATTGGTATAAGGAGTTGGAAGAAGCCGTGGAAGCGTTTGATTCCTTAGGTTAATATCTTCACCAACTCCGTTATCCTCGCCAAATGATGATCATCATGCTCGGCAACAAATAAAAACAGATCCATTGTCCTCATCGGCGTTTTCAATCTTGGGTGAAGTGCTGATTTGAATATGACTTCTTCATCCAATTCCTCAAGTTTAGCTACGGTTTGTGCCCTTATCTGCCTGAAAGATCTCAATAATTCTTCTAACGATTTAGTATTATGATTGGCCCCATCAGTCTTCCTGTTGGCCAGGTCGGTAGGCCGCATTTCGATCTGTCCGCTCATAATATCTTCTATCCTTCCCTGCCAAAGCGGTTCAAGATCGGTTAAATGGCCCAGGTTTTCTTTTATCGACCAGGTGTTATCTGCTTTGATCTCCAATATTTCAGCAGGTATCGACTTGAACTTTTCATCCAGCCTTGCCGGTGTCCCCTTTAGTCGTTCAATAATGGATGGGAAAATATTTTGCTCGGTGCTGAAATCGAAGCTTCTTTCAAACCATTTTACTTTTTTCATGTTTATGGTTATTAAAAAATGTAGTCCGGATTATAACCCGGACTAAGTTATAGAACTACTGCTTTAATACCTTATCCAACTTATCTTTTATCTCCTGCCTGTATTTAATGGATAATGCTTTTTTGAAATATTCGATGGCCTTGCTTTTATTGTTTATTGCCAGGTAATAATCACCCATGCTGTCATAAGCGTTGAAGCTGCCTGGATAGTAATCAATATTCTGCTTAAAAAACATACCCGATCTGTCATAATCCTTCTGCTGAAGGAAAATATATCCGAACATATTCATATTGGATTCCTGTGGCTTAACATCATAACCCATTTCTTTCGATAGAAGCTGGTAATGTTCTTTGATCATTTTTTCGAGTTGTGCCGCGTTTAAACTCTTATCAAAAAACTGGTTCTGCGGCTGGTTACGTGGGAAACGGTTGTCCTGAAAAATAAATCTCAGTGCGTCGTATGCCGCAATCATTGGCATGGAGGCATGGTCATCATCCGGGTAATATTTGTAATCCCATCTCAAATGATTGGCAGGATGTTTTTGCAAATTATCCTTCAGTTTCAGGATGGAACGGATATGGTGAGTAATGATCGTTGTATCCGCCCTCACCTGCAATGTGTCCATCCCGGGGTTCATGGTATTGGCAATACCGAGGAACAATGTCCGACCCTTAAAATCCTTTTGCTGTAAAATAGCTTTGGTTTGCCCTAATAAGTTGTCGTTATCATAAAACATACTCGGCTCAAGGGCTACATAGGCATTAAATAATGCAGTATGTTTCATCAAAGTATTGATGGTTAATAGTCCGCCAAGTGAATGCCCCATTAGCGTTCTGTATGGTGCGCTTGCATAGGTTTTATCAATATAAGGCACCAACTCTTTTTCAATGAATGCAGTAAAATTTTCGCCACCCCCTGATGTTTTATCACTGGGACTGGCTATCGGTGTCAAATCACGAGTTCGGTGGCCGCTGGTGTTGGGAATGCCCACAATGATCATTTCGGGTAGTACGGTATTACCGTTAACCGCGCTTAGTTGCTGTATCATGGTCACCAGAGACGTGAAATAGCCATCGCCATCCAGTACATATAACACCGGGTAAGCAGGTTTGGTAAAATAACTGGTATCAAAAGAAGGCGTGTACACCCATACAGGCCTTTTCTCCTTTAATATTTCTGAATAAACAGTATCTATATGACCCAAAACTATGGGTTGGGGGCCGGATTGTGCTTTCGCCCGAAATGAAAGACACAGCAAAGCAATGAGCAGGATATTTCTTTTCATGATTTTGATCGTTTAAAAAAATTAATTGATACTTAGCGGGAACCCCAGGCCTGAATATCCCAGGCAGTTTTCAGGTCTTCTTATTTTTATGGATGAGCTTTTCGAGCTCACTGGTATATGCCGCTCCGATAGGTATTTCCTTATTACCTATCCAAACGGAATTCTTATCGGTTTTGGTAATATGCCTTGCAGATACAATGAATGACCGGTGCACCCGGATAAAATGCGTCTGTGGTAATAACGCTTCCACATCGCTCATGGTCAACCGCGATACAATGTTCCGGTCGGTCAAAGCAAACTGCATATAATTGCCTGCGCTTTCAGCATATAAAACATCAGCCAGTTCCACTTTCACCTGTTCATAACCACTTTTGATAAAAACAGATGACAGGCTGGTTGTCGAACCTCCGCTATTGGCTTGTAATTCATGCTGTTTCAATGCCTTATTGCACGCCTTTAAAAATCGCGGCAGCGAAAAGGGCTTTAGCAGGTAATCAATGGCATCCAGCTCAAAGCTTTGAACGGCATGTTCGCTGTAGGCTGTCGTGAATATTACCATCGGCGGATCAGGTATGGTTTTTAAAAAATCGATACCAGAAATGGTCGGCATTTTGATATCTAAAAAAACTAAGTCGACTTTAGTCTTTTGCAGATATTCTGCCGCCTCGAACGCATTGGTAAAACAAGCTTTCAGCTCCATAAAAACCACATGTGCAGCCAGGGTTTTTATTACCTCGAGTGCCATTGGTTCATCATCTATTGCTATAGCCTGCAGCATTTTAATTAGTGAATTATTGATTTAGTAAATTATTGAATTGATTTTAAGATTTGAATATTAAATTTTATCTCCATTATTATTTTTTATTTGAATAGTTAAGCTGGACACAAATTCATCCCCCTCAATGCCATACTTAAACATGTGCTTACCGGGATACAATATCAGCAAACGTTCGCGCACATTTTGCAGACCTATACCGGTATTTTCCTTTTCAGGATCATTTTTTGCTGATCGATGAATACTGTTGCGCACCTCAAAATTGATCTGCTTATCATCACACTCCAATTTAATGTTGATCCATGATTTTTCTGTTAAGCTTACCCCATGTTTAAAAGCATTCTCTACAAAGGGGATCAGAAGCATTGGCGCTATTTTATAGTTGCAATTTTGGTCTTTGATATTATCTTCAATAATGATATCAGGCGAAGTTTGCACGCGCAGCTTTTGTAAAGAAATATAATTTTTAAGATATTCTATCTCTTTTTCCATCGGGATAAGATCCTGCATATTTTCGTGCAGCATAAAGCGCATCATATCGCCCAGCTTTTGTATGCCTTCGGCAGTTCTTTCAGATTTCTCGATCAATGCCGTACCATACAACGTATTTAAAGCATTGAACAGAAAGTGAGGATTGATCTGCGAACGCAAAAATTGCAGGTCAGCTGTTGATTTGGCGAGGGCCTTTTCATAACCTTTCAGCTGTAATATCTTGTCCTTTTTTTGCTGGTAATTGAGCCATGAAGCCGGTGTTGTTATTAGTAATTGCAATGCCCAAAAGAGCAGAATAATCCCTATCGACCAGTTCTCGCCGAGAAAAATACTGCAACCAATGGTGTATATAAATGAATAGAACAATAACGGGCCCATAAACCGCCATTTGAAGAACGATCCCTCACCTTTTAATGGGAATAATTGATAAGTATTAGTAATGACTACTCCCTGCATCGGGGGAACAAAGGCAAAGTAATAGTTAAAGTAAGCCCTGTCTGTTATCAGCCCAAAAAAAGAGAGGAATATAGGGATTGCAAAAAACACCACCAGGAACATTGTACATTGATTAAGAACCAATATTCTGTATTGGGCTTTTGCGGTATTACTTTGAACATAGCGTATGGCAATTTCCCTAAAAATTGCATAAACGGTATAAACCCCGAACAAACCGAATGCTGTATCAAGCCCGCCAAAAGTATTTAAGAAGGGCTGTGGGTGAGAGCCGAACGTTAGCGGAAAATAATGGACTATTAGCGGAACTTGAAATGGGCAGGCATAGTAGGAGATATAATTAATTCCCGGGCCAATGATATAAGGAATAACAAGCAGGGATATCGCTGCCCCAAAAATGGTAAATGGTGATTTTGATGACGGCTTTGTAATTACCGGGATAACAAACCGGTTCATCCACATATAGCAAAGCCAGAGCAGAACGATACATCCAATTTGAGGCAATAGGATGCGGCTGAAATAATTAAACGAGACATTGTTTTTGATAAATGCCTCGTGGATGTGATCCATTTGTGATGGCGTTAGCCTTAGCATTTCCCATATGTATCCGGCCATAGCAAACAAAGCAATGCCACTTATCAAACTCATTTCATGTTCTCTCCAGCGGATTTTCATTTTGTTGATTTTTGATCAATATTACCACTTGCCCAAACAGGTTTTTTAAAAATGTGATGAAACCGGTTGAAAATGTGACAGAAAGGGAAAAGCTTGATTTTTTTAGATGACAGATGCGTTCAACATGTTGTGATGTGTTCCCCTTCAAAAACCTGGAAACCGCCATAACAAATTCACGGGCTCGTTTTTAATAAAGTAGTGACAGTGTTTTGTCAGTAGTGGCAAAATTGCAAATTGTTGATAATCAATAATTAATAGATGTTCATAATTGTTCACGCACCTGAACGTGAACACTTGTAAAGGGCAATGCCAACTTTTACAATTAAATTGGATAATATTGTAGGATAATCGTTACCTGAGCAGATGAAGACAGCTTTAATTACCGGTATTACCGGGCAGGACGGGGCTTATTTAGCCGAATTTTTATTAAAAAAAGGCTACGAAGTTCATGGCGTAAAAAGAAGATCGTCCTTGTTTAATACAGACAGGATTGATCACCTGTACCATGATCCGCATGAACCGAATGTGAAGTTCAAACTGCATTACGGCGACCTGACCGACTCAACCAACCTGATCCGCCTTGTGCAGGAAGTACAGCCCGACGAGATATACAACCTGGCTGCACAAAGCCATGTGAAGGTAAGTTTTGATA
>DATHLW010000461.1:0-3239 GCA_035487675.1 Mucilaginibacter sp.
CCGGCTTCCCAGTTCCAGTGCGGTAAAAGGTGGAGTACCGTTTTATCGGTCCACTCGCTCTGGTACATATAGTACACATCTTTCGGGAAGCCTGCCAGGTCGATAATACCAAAATAGGAGCTGCGCGATGGCCAGCCGTACGGTGTTGGTTCGCCCAGGTAATCCCAGCCTGTCCAGATAAACATACCTGAAAGAAAATCATACTTCTTCATCACCCTCCAGGTCTCTTCATGTGTTGAACCCCAGGGCGGCGAAACATTATCATAAGCTGATACCGTATGATCGTCATTCATTTTAGCGTAAGTCTTATAGTCTCTTGCAGTTGGCCAGCGACGTATACTATCCGATGGCATTTGGTAAAAACCTCTTGTTTCCAGTCCCGAAGTAGTTTCGGTAGCGATAAATTTTCTGCCGGGATAACGGCTATGGAATTTGGCATAATCAAACTCGTGGTAATTATAGCCCACTAGGTCGATTGCGCCTGATTTAATGATCTTATTGCTGGTATCCGGACGGTCATTTGCCGAAGTCAATGGCCTTGTTTTATCAAGATTATGGATGATGGACGCTAATTCAGGCGCAATACGCAATGCGCTGGTATCTCCCTGCTGTGGTATCTCGTTACCGATGCTCCACATGATCACGCTCGGGTGGTTACGGTCACGTAGCACCTGGTCTTCGAGATCGCGTTTGTGCCATTCTTTAAAAAACAGGTGATAGTCATATTTGGCCTTTCCCTGCTCCCAGCAATCAAAAGCCTCGTCCATCACCACAAAACCCAGTTTATCGGCCAGGTCTAGCAGTTCAGGCGCAGGCGGGTTATGCGAAGTACGAATACCATTACATCCCATCGCTTTCAACATTTGCAACTGACGCTCCAGGGCGCGATAATTCACAGCAGCACCAAGGCTACCCAAATCGTGGTGATCACATACGCCTAATATTTTCATAGGCTTTCCATTGAGTGAGAAGCCTTTATCAGCATCAAAATTAAAATAGCGTATACCGAATGGGGTGGTGTATTCATCGATAACGGTCTTACCCGACAAAACTTTAGTAACTGCTTTATACAAGCGGGGATGGTCAACCGACCATAGCTCCGGTTTGCTTACATTCAAATCCTGTGCTATGTAGCTTGATGCGGTAACATCTACCTCTGCAGAATTGATCGTTATAACAGATTTACCCGCCGGATTATAGATGGTTGTTGCCACCGTAATTTTAGCAGGGATGCCGCTGTAGTTTTTTACGTGTGTTTGAACATGAACAATTGCCGACTGATCGCTTGCTCCGGGGGTAGTTACAAATGTCCCCCAATGGTCAATGGCTACTTTGTTGGTTGTTACCAGCCAAACATTCCGATAAATACCCGAACCGGAGTACCAGCGTGAATTGGGTTGAACCGAATTATCCACCTTTACTGCGATCACATTATTACCACCAAATTTTAAATAGGGTGTTAGATCATATTCGAATGAGATATAACCATTTGGCCTGAAACCTAATTGATGACCGTTGATCCATACCGTGCTTTTCTGGTAAACTCCATCAAAATCGACATAAACTTTTTTGTCTTTTGAGGATGCCGGAATGGTAAATGATTTGCGGTACCAGCCTATGCCTCCGGGTAATGCGCCACCATCATAGGTCGCGGGGTTATCTTTACTAAACTTGCCTTCAACGCTCCAGTCGTGCGGCAGGTCGAGCGTACGCCAGTTGACATCACTCATTGAAGGGTTTTCCGCACCTGCCGCATCACCTGAATGAAAATGCCAGCCCTTATCAAAATCCATTCTTGAACGCGGTGATTGGCCAAAGCTTTTTAGATTGAGAAATAAAAATGGCAATAGGAGAAGCACACTTACGGTGCGGGACAAAGTTCTGTTTACAGGCATGACGGTTAAGTTGGAATAAATGTATATGCGACACTAAATTATAAATTATTTAGAATAACACTAATAATTTTAAATTGCAGGAATGATATGCCTTTATGGCAGGCCGATCAAATCGGCATTATATTGGTTATTAAAGTAATATGAATATACAGAAAATAACATTCGGAAACGGCTGCTTCTGGTGTACAGAAGCTATATTTCAAACATTGAAAGGTGTAACATCGGTTACATCGGGCTACATGGGCGGACATACACCGAACCCAACCTACATGGAAATTTGTAACGGCGATACCGGCTACGCAGAAGTGATCCACCTGGAATATGATGCCGATGAAATATCCTTTGACGACTTGCTGCTGGTGTTTTTCAGAACACACAATCCTACTACACTTAACCGCCAGGGAAATGATATAGGTACGCAATACCGCTCGGCCATTTTTTACTATACTGACGAGCAAAAACTACAGTCAGAAGCCATGATCAAAAGGCTGACGGATGAAAAGGTGTTTGATAAACCCATCGTTACAGAAGTGACTGCTGCGTCAGAGTTTTACAAGGCTGAGGATTACCACCAGAATTATTATAACGATAATCCCAATAAGTCATACTGCGCCTTTGTGATACAGCCCAAGCTGAATAAATTTGCCAAAGAGTTTACCGACAAGATCAGGCCGGAACTATTGCAATAATCAGCATGAAGCAAATAATCATTTTAAGGACCGACCTGAATATGTCGGCGGGGAAAGCCGCTGCCCAGGCTTGTCATGCAAGCCTGATGGCTTTTTTGCAGGTTGCCCAAGCACATCCGCAAAAAATTGAGGAGTGGTTTAAAACTGGCCAGGGTAAGATCATACTCGAAGTAAATTCAGAGAACGAGCTTAAACAAATCTATACCAGGCTCACTGGTGACGATACCGGCAAAGTCATTTGTTACCTGGTGAGGGACAGCGGACTTACAGAATTGAAAGGCATGGAGTACACCGCTTTGGGCATCGGTCCTTTTGATAAGGATTATATTGATGGCTTTACCAAACATTTAAAGCTTTATAAGTAGTAATAACTTAGTTACATTAAGTTTTTGTTAACCGTGCCCAGCCTCCATTTGCAATAGCTAACTTTGAATCGCTTATTGCAAATACCATGAAACAAAAGCTTTTCCCTTTCATCACTATCCTTGTAATATCTGCCTTGCAGGTTCATGCACAGCTCCCAGGCAAAATAAAGCAAACCGGGCAGGTACTTTTACCAAATGGCTGGAAACTAAGCCCGGCGGGATCAAGTTTAAAATTAGGGGACCTGCCTTTAAATATACAGTTGTCCTCATCGGGCAGATTATTAGCGGTG
>DATHLW010000462.1:0-4037 GCA_035487675.1 Mucilaginibacter sp.
GCGTTAGTGGGACATAAAAAATTTCTCCGATAGCTGTTTTATTATTAATTTCATTCAATAAACCGGCGTTTTCATTTCAATCACCTAACGACCGATACAATGAACATGATATTACTTAAACTGTGCCTTTTTTCCGTCATCATGCTATCCGCTTATCAGCATTCGGAAAATAAAAAAATTGTAGTGATTGGCAAAGCCCTCAATTGCAAGGCCGGAGCAGCCGTGATCAAAGCCGATGATACTCCTTATTACGTGGACGGCATGGATTCCTGGGACAAAAAGTTTTATGGAAAAAAAGTCAAGGTGTCTGGAACTCTGGTCATCATAAGGTTAAAAAAACCTAGCAATCCCCTGGCGGTGGTAATATTAGAACAAAAAATAATCAAAAAGCCAAAATGGGAGTTGGTTGAGTAGGGCTAACGACAGATTTCCAGTCTCCGCCTGTTCAAGTGTCCACACTTGAACACATCTTATTTTGAGCGTCGTCGCTCAAGTGTGATGCCAAACTAAGGCAAGAAGATATCGCAACTTTTATCACCCAATCACCCGCCCGTCCAAGCGTGTCGCTTGGACGAGTTAACGAAAGCATGTTAGAAAGATGAAGACTGGTCCGATCGCCAGACTAATTTAAGCGGGACGCTTAAATTGATAGCATTCAAGCGGAACGCTTGAACGGGCGTTAGTTTGGCGTTCGTGCTGCTGCTGGTTATTATTTGTTATTAGTCATTTTAACCGGCCTGAGTAATGTTGAGAAGGTAAGAGAGCCCATTTTCCACTTGCCGTCCTCTTTGAGATAAACCTCAGTAACCATAAAAGCATGCACGACTTCGTTTCCGCCAACTACTGCCAGCAAGTCGATATCATTTAGAAGGATGGCCGTGTTACCAAAAATATTTACTGATGCTCCGTATACTTCAGCTTTTTTGTACCAAATCATCCCGCCTTTTATCGTATTTAATTCCTGGGTCTTACCCCAGCTACCGCCCATGTGAACAAAAACGCATTTCTCGTCGAATAATCCGTTTAAGGTTTCCACATTCTTGTCTGCCATCCATGTCCATTTACTTTTAGACAGGTCAAGGAGTTCCTGTTCTTCTTTTGACGGATTCGCTGGTGGCGAAGAAGGTAAGTTTGCCTGGGCGTGTGAAAGTTGTACAATGCCTATGCACAACAAGGTCGCGATAATTGCTTTTTTCATGATATATTTTGTTTTTTTAATGGTTATGAAGCTATCATGAGCAAGAGTTGTTTTTTTGTAGCTCATGATGGTTTCATTGTTTTAAATTTTAGTGTATGGGTTATTTTTAATTGGTTTAGTTATCCAGTTTTCTTTCGCCCAGCCATTTTACCATAGCAGGATCGCGGTGATCAAAGAATAAGCTTGCGCTGGTATCCAAAGTTTTGATGGCTTCCATATCCTCAGCGCTGAGTTCAAAATCAAAAATGTTGAAGTTTTCAGCCATGCGCTCTTTACGAACCGATTTCGGGATGGCAACTACACCTCTTTGGGTGAGCCAGCTAAGGACAACCTGCGCAATTGATTTATTATACTTGCTGCCAATAGACTGCAGCAATTCATTGTGAAACATATTATTCTTGCCCTCAGCAAACGGCCCCCACGATTCGATCTGCACGTCATTGTCAATCATAAATTGTTGCGCCTCATTTTGCTGATGAAACGGATGTGTTTCTACCTGGTTAACGGCCGGGACGATCTCGTTATTAACGATCAGGTCCATCAGCCTGTCGGGCTGAAAATTGCTTACGCCTATTGCTCTTATCTTTCCTTCTTTGTAAAGGTCTTCCATCGCACGCCATTCGCCGTAGACATCGCCAAAAGGCTGATGGATAAGGTACAGGTCCAGGTAGTCGAGTTGTAACTTTTTCAATGAGTTTTCAAAAGCTTTTTTTGCGCCTTCGTAGCCCTTAGAATTTATCCAGACTTTAGTTGTAATAAATAATTCTTCGCGGGATACGCCGCTTCTCTTGATTGCCCTGCCAACCGCTTCTTCATTCATATAGGATTGCGCGGTATCGAGCAACCTGTACCCGGTTTCAATCGCATCTATTACACTTCTTTCACACTCAGCCAGGTCGGTCACCTGGAACACGCCGAATCCTAAGATTGGCATTTCTACTCCGTTATTTAATTTTACTGTTTGCATAATTCTTTTTCGACAGTACAAAGTTCAAGTCTTTTATCCGCTCAGATAGGATACAGATTACGGTGATGTATACCATTATTACTGATTAGACATCAACTGCGAATCAGCTACTGAATAAAGTGATAACTTTGATAGAGTAAAACGAAGGATATGGATAACATGTTAAGGTTCAATACGATCAGCGAATACAATGCATTCAATAATAATGCGACTAAACACCCGCTGGTGAGCGTTGTCGATTTCTCAAAAGCGGCTCCCAGGACCGGCTCCCGCATGTATTTTGGTTTCTACACGATATTTCTGAAAGATGTGAAATGCGGTGACCTGGTGTATGGCAGAAATACGTACGATTACCAGGAAGGAACGCTGGTTTTTATGGCGCCCGGACAGGTGGCCGGGATGAACAGTAATGGAGAAATTTATCAGCCTAAAGGTTACGGTGTAGTATTTCATCCTGATTTCATACACGGTACTTCGCTTGGGCGACATATACAGGATTATACCTTCTTTGGCTATCAGTCAAAAGAGGCGCTTCACCTATCGGATCGTGAAAGAGAAATTGTTTTGGACTGTTTTTCAAAAATTGACTATGAGCTTGATCATGCCATCGATAAACATAGCAAAAGATTGATTGCAACCAATATCGAATTGCTTTTGGGCTATTGCGCCCGTTTTTATGACAGGCAGTTCATCACCCGCGATAATGTGCACAAAGGTGTTTTGGAAAGATTCGAGCATCTGTTGAATGACTATTTCGGTTCCGAAAAAACCCAAATCATAGGATTGCCATCCGTTGCATATTGTGCTGATGAACTAAACCTATCTGCAAACTATTTTGGTGACCTGGTGAAAAAAGAAACGGGCAAAACAGCCCAGGAGTACATACAATCCAAACTGATTGACATTGCTAAAGAAAGGATATTCGATACGAATAAAACCGTTAGTCAAATTGCTTACGAATTGGGTTTCAAATACCCCCAGCATTTTGCACGGTTATTTAAGCAACGGGTCGGTCATACGCCTTTGGAGTTCAGGATGCTCAATTAAGGACACTAACCAAAAAAATAGCCATTCAAACCCAATTGTTTGAAAAACTTAACTTTTTATTTGATTGTTATTAACGATATGCTTGTTATTTTCCGAACTTTATATTTGGTATTTAGTGTAATTTTACTTAACCAATTTCTCGCTTATGATCACCATTACAGTCAACGGGCAGCGGCATGACATAGATGCGGACCCGAATATGCCTTTGCTATGGGCCATCAGGGATATACTGGGGCTCACCGGTACAAAATATGGCTGCGGTGCTGCACAGTGCGGCGCTTGTACCGTTCTCCTTAACGGAGAATCCATACGTTCCTGCTGTACTAAAGTGAGCCGTGCGGCAGGGCAGCAGATCGTTACCATTGAGGGCCTTTCTGCCAACAATAACCACCCTTTGCAACTGGCATGGAACGAACTGAACGTTCCGCAATGCGGATATTGCCAATCGGGGCAATTGATGTCGGCGTCTGTGCTGCTGCGCGAAAACCCCAACCCGACCGACCAGGATATTGATGATGCGATGTCGGGCAACATCTGTCGCTGCGGTACCTATCAGCGTATCAGGGCAGCCATTCACAGGGCTGCAGAGTTAGCGCGGGAGGGTGCCAAATCATGAAGAAATTGATCTTTTTAAGTATAGCGCTGGCCATGGCAAGCCTGGTGGTACTATCTTTTAAGACCGAACCGGCAAGAAAAAAAGGCGACGCAGCTGTGGTGAAAGACAGCGTAGGCTCTGTTAAAGCATTTATGTCGGTTTATAAAGTGCTGATGAGTCCGCGGTGTATGAATTGCCATCCCGCCGGTGACGTGCCTTTGCAGGGCGAC
>DATHLW010000463.1:0-7621 GCA_035487675.1 Mucilaginibacter sp.
GACCATGAAACCGTACAACGACTTTTTTTCTAACCGTATACCCGAAATTACTTATTACCAGGGTTATTTGGATTCGACGTCTGCTGCTAAATATTCGGGCACTGTTTTTAGCGATTATGCTTTTGTGCGCCGCATTATATTTTATGATGTAAGCATCGGCAGTAATAAAGATCCCCAGAAGGGTTTAGGGGTAAATATCCATTCCATCTATGAATATCATCGCCGAAAAGGCAAACCGATAGCCGGTGCAAAAAAAACGGTACCCGAAAGTTATACAGATTTTACATCGATGTCGGCTAAGCTCAATAATTTCGTTGCATTTGCCGATACATCAAGGGAGCCTACACAGGATGAAAAATTCAGAACGTTTTATGATATCCAGCCTGAAAAAATAACTTACCTGAACATCCCGAGACGCGAAGAACTAAAACGTTACCGGGAGATACAGAAGGGCATTAATCAGCCATCGGAGTACAAACAAAATATGCTCACGTTTATTCTGAACCAGTACGCACTCAAAATAATAAATACCCATCCCGAGTTGTATAAGAATGTGTATATACGCCCGGTTGTGTATGATCCCATAGAGAATACGAACAGTAAAATTACTACGGAAGTGCCGTTAACCGGCGCTTTTGCAGATTACAAATTATACTTCAGCTCACCCAGGGACTATCTTACTGCCGAAACTAACCGAAGGTTCATGCCCATTGCGGCAATGGTGTTGTTGATCTACATTTTCCTGGTGTTGATAGGCTGGCTGATTTACCGGAACCTGAGTGTTAATATGAAATTGTTCAAGCTGCAATATGATTTTATTAATAACTTCACTCATGAATTTAAGACGCCCATAAGCGTAATAAAAATAGCCGGGTCAAACCTGAGGGGTGATAGTGATTTGAGCGAACGGCAACGAAAGCATTACGGAAAGATACTGGACGAGGAAGCCGATAAGCTGAATGAACTGATGAATAAATTATTATCGTTCACACAGCTTGAGAACAAGTCGATAAGCATCAAAAAAGAAGAAATAAACCTGGAAGATTTTACAAAAGGATATATTGATACTTTCAGGATAAAGTACCCCGATTTTAAGCTGGATTATAAATTAGAGCGGGTGAACAACTTTTATACAGATCCGGTGTTATTAGGCAGTATATTTCAGAATATGATGGAGAATGCATATAAATACTCTAACCCTAAACAAAGAGAAATGAATATCAAAATAGGGCCGGGAAAAAGGAATAATATTATATTTTCATTTAAGGATAAAGGAATTGGTATAGCCAGGGGGGAAATGGAAAATGTATTTAAGAAATTTTACAGAATAGAGAATCAATATAACCAGGATGGAAGTGTGGGGCTTGGTTTGGCATTCTGTAAGGAACTGGTTAATTTTATGAATGGGGAAATATCGGTAAACTCTAAAGTTAACGAGGGATCGGAATTTATAGTCACACTGCCGTACGAAAAGGCCGAATAATGATCAAAATTGAATTATGGAAAAAGAAATAAAAATAGCGCTGGTTGAAGACGATGAAAACCTGCGCTTCCTGGTAGCCGAGCGTTTGCAATCAGAAGGCTATAAAGTGCTGGAAGCCGATAACGGCGATGATGCCGAGCAAATGATATTGGAAGAACAGCCCCACATTGTATTGTTAGACTGGATGTTGCCCGGCAAACAGGGCGATGACGTATGCACCGCCATCAGAGAGCAGGGTTTCGACAAACTGGTGATCATGATGACCGCTAAGGCGCAGGATGTGGACAAGATTGAAGCCTATAATTTTGGTGTTTCGGACTATATCACGAAACCATTTAATATGGATGTTTTGGTGGCACTGATCGATAACAAGATCAAATTCTCCCTGAACAGCGAGAAGTCGGAATCATACAAATTTGCCAATATGGAGCACCACCCCAATACGCACCTGCTGATAAGGGATGGCCGCAAAGTAGAACTGACTATTTTGGAGAACCGCATATTACTCTACTTCCTGACCAACAAAAACAAAGTAATTAACCGCGAGGAACTGATGATGGAGGTTTGGGGCTACAACGCCGATGTAAACACCCGTACCCTGGATATGCACATTGTAAGGCTGAGGAAAAAGATCGAGAATAACCCAGATTCGCCAACTTACCTGCAAACCGTAAGGGGGATAGGGTATAAGTTTGTTTACGAAGGGTGATTTGAAGTCGGAAGGCGGAATGCCGATTTCGGAATGATTTACTCTGTGAGCTTTGTGCCTTTTCTTTGTGGCCTCCGTGGTTAAAAGCTTTACCACAAAGGACACTGAGTTTTACACAGAGGGCACAAAGCGTATGGTACCGTCTTTCTTTTGATAAACTGTCGACAAGATAAACTCTCCAAAGAAGGCTTTCTGATCAATTATGTGATATTCATGCTGGTCAAAGCATTTATCAATATTGGGTAGCTTTTTGGCCTCTATCCGGCAGATGATCCTGAAAAATAAGATCATGGAACGGAGCAGGAATGACTGCCACCATTTGCCTGTTAGCCTAAAATCTGTATTTAACCATAACCCATTTTGCTTTAGTTGAAAGTGAATGTGCGCGAATACTTTTTGAAAGGTTTGTTCGGTGAAATTGTCGAAGAGGAAAGGTGTGATCACCACATCATAATGCTTATTCTCTTTTGTGTTCTCGATTGGCTCATTAATAAAAATCACCTGGTTATTCCCCGTGTTTCGTCGTTGTGATAAGGCGATCATCTTGGACGATACCTCCACATAAGTGATAGTTAAACCCGACATGTGAATTTTTGCGATCTCCTCCAATATCCATCCGGTGCCGCCACCTGCAATTAAGATATTGGCGTTAGCAGGAATATATTTCAACAGATATACCTGGGATCGGATCAATGCTTTGCCATAAACCAGCCTGGATAGGCGGTCATAGAACCAGGCGGAATTATCATAGTTGGCAGACATGTTATCAATAACAGCAAATTAAGGTATTGTTGTTATATTTAGTGCAAGTATCCTTTAAACATCATAATGAAAGCCATCCTCAACCGCATCTTTGCCTTAACTGTTTTGTTATTTCCTGTTTCTTATGCATTTGCGCAGCAAACAAAACCTGATGATAAGTATAACCGGCAGGAAGTAATGATCCCGATGCGAGATGGCGTTAAACTACACACGGTAATATTTACGCTGAAGGATCAAAAAGAGAAGCTGCCGTTCCTGATGCTGAGAACACCATATGGAGTGAATGAATACCCAAGTCCGGAAAAACAGGGCTATATAAAGGATATGGCAGAGGATGGTTACATTTTTGTTTTCCAGGACATCAGGGGCAGATACTTGTCAGAAGGTACTTTTAAAATGCAACGCTTCAGCCGCGACAAAAAAGACCCCAAAGCAATTGATGAAAGCAGCGATACCTATGATTCCATCGACTGGCTGTTAAAAAATATACCTGAAAATAATGGCAAAGCAGGTTTGTACGGTATCTCTTATGATGGCTGGACAACTATTATAGCCGCAACCGATCCGCATCCTGCTTTGGTTGCAGTTTCTGAACAGGCAACGCCATCGGATATGTTTATGAATGATGATTTTCATCATAACGGTGCTTTCAGGCTGAGTTATGGTTTCGAATATTCAGTATTGACCGAGGCTGCTAAAACCGATTCTCTTTATCATTTTGGCGAATACGATACATACGATTGGTACCTCAAACTTGGGCCGCTGTCAAACATTAATAAGAAATACGCCAACGGCTCGCTGCCTACCTGGAATAATTTTATAGCACATCCCAATTACGATGAATTTTGGAAAAAGCAGGCATTGGCTTATCGTCTTGATTCGCCGAGGGTAGCCACCCAGCATGTCAGCGGCTGGTGGGACCAGGAGGACATGGTTGGTCCGCAGGATGCTTACAAGGTATTGGAGAAACACGATAAAAATCACAAAAACTTTATTGTGATGGGACCCTGGAGGCATGGGGGCTGGGCAGGCGGCGAAGGTAAAAATTTAGGTAATATTAAGTTTGACGACCAGGCGACCGGAACTTATTTTAGGAAGGAGATACAGGCCAAATGGTTTGCCTGGTACCTGAAAGGTAAAGGTGATGGTAATTTTGCTGAAGCGATCAGCTTCCAGACAGGGTCAAACCAATGGAAGAACTATACAGCATGGCCGCCTAAGGAAGCAACTACAAAGAATATTTATTTCCATTCAAACGGTAAATTATCGTTCGTACCTCCAACCGCGGCGGAAAGCAAGTTTGATAGCTATGTGTCTGATCCTGCCAAACCTGTCCCATATCGCGCTCGTCCGGTTGAGGAAACCTACGGACCGGGGTCGCGCTGGTATATTTGGCTGACGGAGGATCAACGTTTCGTACAGAACCGCCCTGACGTGATGACCTGGGAAACTGATACGCTAACCGAAGATGTTACAGTAACAGGAAATCCATTAGCAAAAATTTATGCCGCAACTACAGGAACCGATGCAGATTGGGTGGTAAAGCTGATCGATGTTTATCCGCAGGAATATAAAAAAGAACTCAAGATGTCGGGCTATGAGTTGATGATAGCTGCTGATGTGCTCCGCGGCAGGTTCAGAAAAAGTTTTGAAAAGCCTGAGCCTATGATACCAAATAAAGAAGAATTATACACCATCGACCTGCATGGCGTGGATCATGTTTTCAAAAAAGGCCACAGGATCATGGTGCAGGTACAAAGCACCTGGTTCCCGATCATTGACCGCAACCCACAGAAATATATACCCAATATATTTGAAGCAACCGCAGCCGATTATCAGAAAGCAACGGAGATGATCTATCATTCGGCAGGGGCGGCATCTTGTATTAGTTTGCCGGTGGTGAAATAGGGGTTTACGGGAAGGTTTATAAACCAGGATTAACGTGAAAATTTTAAGATGTTTGAAATAGATAAATATATGAGTGTTGAGTTTTATAAGGAATTATTAAATGATTTTAAGTTCGACGATCTATACATTGAGTTGTCGCAGAAATCAGATAAAGAATTGCAAGATATATTAAGCCAATTAGCCTGTGATCCGATTACTGACGAATGCAATTTACTAGTGTATACATTTTTATGTTTCCTTATAGCAAAAGGAGAAACAAGTAATCTGCAATTATTAACCAGTACAATAATGGCGACTTCCCTTAATCTAATTGATAAATCTGAAAAAATTGCTTTGTATCATGGTTTAAGAGCGTTAGAAATGGACCCTGACGACATAAATATAATGGAATATCTATTGTATTTTAACCACATGCCATCAAGATTATTAGATAATTCTTTGGCTATAGATTTTGCAAAAAGAATTCTCAAAGAAAATCCAAATAGTATGGCTGCGAGAATTACGCTTCCGCCTAATTTGGATTAGTGCGTCAACCCCGCCCAAGCCAATAGTTAAAAAAGAACCAAAAACTAAATCAAAATATGATACAATGAATATACCTCAGGTTATCCTAGGAGTCGTAATGATCTGCGTCGGTATAATTTTAGCCAAAATTCAAATAAATTCCCGTAGAAATGGAGTGAAAGATACATTTGGATCAGAAATACGTCTATTAATAACCGGTATTGGCCTAACAGTGGTCGGTATTATAATTATAGTTAAAGCCTTTACTGGGTAGTGTCAGCTCCCGCCTGGCTGAGCGTGCCACTTGGCTGACATAACGAGAAGCATGTGAGAAACGAAGCGTGGCCACAGCTTGGGTTTTACTTTTTATAAACAACATAGAGATGACCTGAATAACTGGTGACACCATTTTGCCAGTAGTTGTAAAAATTTAAATACTTAATAAACAGACTTTTGTAAATGTTCACGAGTGTTCATGGCGTTATGAACGTGAACGCTTGAAGTTATCAGATATAACGGCTTGCCTGGTTAAAGGCAATCACAAAAAGGTATTGCAGGATCAACACCCCATCCAGGAAAAAGAAATAGTAATACTCATTCTTTTCCCACTTGGCTTTAAAAATGAGCCAGCCTGTGATGATAACGCTAAGCGTCAACGCCCAAAAATCAGTAGTAAAACCATTATTACGGAAAAGGAATAATAACACGATATACCCGGCGAGCAATACCTGGCAAAAGAGGTAGGCATTTTTTTCACCCCAGGCTACGGGAATAGTTTTAAGGCCTAATTGCTTATCCTCAAACAAGTCGCGTATATCAAAGGGTATCGCCAACGCCGCAATAAACAGGAAACGTTTAGCGATCAGGATAGTAGTATCCCGCATAGAAATGGTTGCCAGATGCATAGACTGTGCTTCCAGAATGGGAAGTAGTACACAGCTCATGGTCCAAACCAAAGTGATCATGAATAGCTTCAGCCCCGGGATATTACGTAACCCAAATTTCTGCTCGCCAATGGTAAACAATGGCAACCCGTAACCAAAAGAAAGAACTGCTAAGAAGATCAAAAGTATTTTCGAACCTGTTGTAATTAAGAAGAAAAGCGGTATTAGTGATAATAGCGATACGATGGTAAACGTAACCATCAGCCTGTAATGAGAAAAAAACCAGCGAATGCGGCGATATGGTGATTTTTCTGGAATTTTTGGCCTACTAATGAGGATACAGAAATTATAAATGCCCAACGTGGAGGTAAACAATAGTCCCAAAACCGGATAGATGGGTTTGGAGTCAATAAGGTAAAAAGTAAGCAAGCCCTGGGCTACCGCACACAATGACATAAAGACGTTGCTGAAAAGCAAAAAATCAAAGGCGGGCTGCAATAGTTTCTTCATCGGCAGAATGAAAAAAGCCAGCTGATTTTAAGCCCTTTTTTGTAAAGAGGGGTCAGCGGCGGCTTTTAATTCAAATATCGTAATCTCCGGCAACATTCCAAGCCTTCCGGGGTAGCCTAAAAATCCGTAGCCCACATTTACATACAATTGCTGCGCACCTTCGCGGTAAAATCCGGCCCACTCCTTGTAGATATATTGAATAGGGCTCCATTGAAAATGCTCGGTCTGTATGCCAAATTGCATTCCGTGAGTATGTCCGGCAAACATTACATCTATCTGAGGATAACCGGGCAGCACTTTTGCCCGCCAATGGGTCGGATCATGCGAGAGTAATAATTTTACCGGCAGATCATCCGTGTTTTTCGCAGCCAGGTCGAGCCTGCCCCGTTTGGGAAACCTTCTCATTGAGCCCCAGTTCTCAACGCCAAGGATACCTATCTCCTCACCATTCACTTTTAGCCTGCGGTTTTCATTCATCAGCAAATCCCACCCCATATTTTTATGGGTATCAAGTATGTCCTGAAAATTTTTAGCCCAGGCCTCTTCTGTTGGCCAGTAAGCGTAATCACCATAGTCGTGATTACCTAAGGTGGAGTAAACCCCCAGAGGTGCTTTTACTTTGCTGAAAATATCCTGGTAACCGTTCATTTCATCAGTGCGGCTATTCACCAAATCGCCTGTAAAGAAGATGAAATCAGGTTTTTCCTTCATCAGCATTTCAACGCCTGCTGTCACCGCTCTTTTATTGTAAAAGCTGCCAGAGTGTATATCGGATATTTGCCCAAGCTTAATGCCATCAAATGCTTTTGGCAGATTAGGCAGATATAGTGTACGGTGCTTTACCTGGTAATCGTATACACC
>DATHLW010000464.1:0-5131 GCA_035487675.1 Mucilaginibacter sp.
ACCCGACTGTCACCGATATCAGGCTAAATGATTTGAAGCGCAGGCTGATAAAGGCGGTAGCCGGGTTACGTTACCGGATCAACTTATACAGCTATCCGTACGAGATAAAATTGCTGCAAAAGGTTTGGCGCTATCGCCAGCCCGAAATACAAGGATTTTAACACCCAAATAATTGAACCTGGCTGTGAAGCATATTGCAAAAAATCGTTATCAAACCCTCAAGATGGATTTTGAAGAACTTTATATTGCCGTGCGCCAGCAGGAAAAGAGAATTTATACCGACGAGCAACTGCAGCTTTTACCGGATATTGACCATATTTATTACGATGAATGGAAGATCAGGAAACGCTCGAGTGAACGCCTGGCTGATTATCTTTCAAAGAAAGGCAAATCCCTAAAGATACTGGAGGTTGGGTGCGGAAATGGCTGGCTATCGGCAAAATTAGCCGATTTACCCAATACCCGAGTTGTGGGCCTCGATATCAATCAACTCGAAATAGAACAAGCCAACCGCGTTTTCAAAAAGGATAACCTGGAATTTATATACGACAGCTTTAACGACAATACTTTTGACAATGATCAATTTGATGTGATCATTTTCGCCGCTTCGTTGCAATATTTTCCATCAGTAGTGAATGTGATGAAACAGGCATTGGACATCCTGAGGCATGGGGGAGAAGTACACATAATAGACACGCCTTTTTATACACCGGATGAGGCTGAAAAAGCGGATGAAAGGAGCAATAGGTACTATGCTGCTTTGGGTATCCCGGAAATGGCTGAACACTACTTTCATCATTCCATTATCGAATTCTGGGGATTTAAATACGAGATATTATTTGACCCGACCAGCCTGCTTAACCGGCTATTTAAAAAAGACCCATTTTATTGGGTCAGTATAAGAAAATAGCTATGCTGCAATCTCTGACCCATACATATCAACGATACCGTACGCTGCAAACGCACCATATATCGGCTTTGCCTATAGTGATACTGATGCCGCACAGTGCCTGCAACTGCCGTTGTGTAATGTGCGATATATGGAAGGATAATAAAAACCTGAAACAACTTACTGAGGAAGATATTACGGGATTACTATCCTCCTTAAAGCAATTTGGAACAAAACAGGTGGTGATGTCGGGAGGGGAGGCGCTCCTGAATCAGAATTTTTTTGCCTTATGCCAGATATTAAAAAATGCCGGTATAAAAGTATCCCTGCTCACTACCGGATTGACGCTGAAAAATCATGCGGAAAAGCTGGTGAAATGGGTGAATGATATTATTGTCTCGCTTGATGGCGACCAGCAATTGCACGATGCGATACGTAATATTCCGGGTGCTTTCCATAAGTTAAAGGAAGGAGTAGAATCTATCCGCTCATTAAAACCGGATTACAGGATTACCGCCCGCACAGTGATACATCGTCTCAATTTTTGGAACTGGATAGCAATAATTGAGCAGGCAAAAAAAATGAAACTTGACCAGATCAGCTTTTTGCCGGCTGATGTCAGCAGTCATGCCTTTAATCGTCAAATGGCATGGGAGCAGCCGCGGCAAAATGAAATACTGTTATCAGAAAGGGAATTGCCAGAATTAAAAGATGTAATAGGAAGGATAATTCTTGAATACGGCGAAGAATTTGACAACGGATTTATAGCCGAATCGCCCCAAAAACTGATAGATATTTACCATTACTACGCAGCATTTTATGGGCTGAACCCTTTCCCGTATAAAAAATGCAATGCGCCATGGGTATCAGCAGTGATCGAGGCTGATGGAAGTGTTCGCCCTTGCTTTTTTCATGATGTTATAGGCAATATCAGGGACTCGTCCCTGGCAACAATATTAAACAGTGATGATGCCATTAACTGGAGAAAAACATTGGACATGGGTACCAACAGCACCTGTGTAAAATGTGTATGCTCCCTGCACCTGTCGCCCCGGATAAACCCCTGAGCCGGTGGCATGATGCATACGGCATCTTACTAAAGGAATGATCAAAAACTGGAAACCCGGGTTTTTGCACATTATTGTATTGCTTACCATATTGCAGCTGCTGGTCACGCTGTTGACGGATGGCTTTGCCTTATCATTTGATGAGGCCATGTGGCAATATATCGGTCGCAACTGGTTCAGGAACGGCCTTATTCCGTACAACGGCGGGGCAGACAATAAATCGCCCTTGATATTCGCCGTTTTTGGGTTATCAGACAAACTTTTCGGCGTAAATTACTGGTTCCCGCGAGTACTGGGCACCCTGTGCCAATCGATAGGGATATACTACTTTTATAAACTAGCTAAACATATTGCAGGTGAGCAGGTCGGCATATTGGCTATTTCATTTTACGGATTATCATTGCTTTGGCATGGTACCGGTGGCAGGTACGTTTCATATACCGAAACTTATGATTTGGTGTTCATCATCGTAGCTGTTTACAAATACATTACTGCACAAAACAGAAAAGACCTTTTCATCAGTGGCTTAGTTGCAGGAGCAGGATTAGTGTTTCGTTTATCAGCGGTTTGGGGTATCATAACCTTATTATGCGCATTATTACGCAAGAGCAAGATAAATGCTATGGTGTTTTGTGCAGGTTTACTTGCATGCATTCTTCTGTTTGTAACCGCTTGCTTTTTCGCAGGAATTGATATTCACAGCATCATCACAAATTGCCTGACGGATAATTTCGGAACAGGCAGCACTACTGACCGCAACTTTATATGGAAAATGGTGAATTTTTCCGATAAATTCTTTTATTCAGAGTTCTTATTGTTTTATCCCTTTGTGCTGGGATATTTCTTTATAAAAAAGAAGGTTGATCTGTTCGGCTTATGGCTCATCCTTGAGTTTATTGGCATCAATATAATAGGCATTTATGATACCCTTCACATGCGCGAACTGCTGCCGGCCATGTCGCTCATGAGTGCCTTATGCGTAATGCATTTGATAAACAACTATAAGCTCCCGGCAAAACAGTTGATGATAATTATCTGGATATTATTCTTCCCCAAATTACTGGAGCCTTGGCTTGTCGTACAAAAATTATTGTCAGACGATACCGGCCAGGTAGAAACAGCATGTAGCGAAACCTACGACAAACCGGATGAGGGGGACCGAAAAAAAATGGGGTGGTGGATACGGGATAATACGTCCACCCATGACATGGTATTTGTAGCTGGTAATAATGCGCAGGTACAAGCGTACTCCGAAAGAATATCGCCAACCATTTATTTCAATGCAACGCAAACGCGGATAGCGAAAGAGCGATTTTATAGCGATATGCGCAAGAACAAACCCGCAATGATATTGGTGCCTTTATTTTCAGAATACCGAAATTTTGTGGGACAGGATATGCAGCAGTTTGTCAATGAATTGATTGCGAAGGGTTATTATTTGGACAGGTGTATGTATAACTATAATATTTACCGGGTCAGGGAATGAATATATTTTAATATATAAATTACCCGGGCAACCCGACAACTTTTACAAACGTAGTTGATATAAGATGCAGCAAAGTACTATTCTGTTTAGCCATTCCTATTTTTTGAGGTTTGATCCCAAGCAATGGGGCCTGGGGCAACCCTATCCTCCTTTGGGTACTTTGTATGCTGCGTCATTAATGCGCAGTAACGGATACCGGGTTGCTTTATTCGATACGATGTTTGCTGTGGGGCCGGAGGAAGTTGCAGAACTATTGGAAAAACACAACCCGGATTTTTTCGTGATCTATGACGATGGTTTCAACTACCTGACCAAGATGTGCCTTACCAATATGCGCGAAGCTGCTTTCAGCATGATCATGCAAGCTAAAACAAAGGGATGTAAGGTGATTGTTTGCAGTTCGGATTCCACTGATCGTTACCAGGAATATTTACTTGAAGGGGCCGATTTTGTGATCATTGGTGAGGGGGAACAAACTTTGGCAGAGTTGGCTGAAGCCATAAAATATGACGTGACAGATTATTCTGCAATACAAGGTCTGGCTTATATTAAAGATGGCAAGGCAACAAAAACTTTGGGCCGTCTTGTATTGAAAGACCTGGATAGTTTACCCTTGCCCGCCTGGGATTTGGTTGATATAAACCAATATAGGGAAAGCTGGCTGAAACACGCCGGTTATTTCTCACTGAACATTGGCACTACACGTGGCTGTCCATTCAAATGTAACTGGTGTGCTAAACCCATTTATGGTAACCGCTACAACTCCAGGAGCCCGGAAAATGTGCTGGAGGAAATTAAAATGCTGAGGGAACAGTTCGGGATGGACCACCTGTGGTTTTGCGATGATATCTTCGGCTTAAAACCCGGTTGGGTAGAGGAATTTGCCCGGCTGATGCAGAAAGAAAAAGTAAAAGTACGGTTCAAGATACAATCACGCGCCGATCTGCTGGTTGATGAAGACCTGGTAAAGGCTCTTGCCGCATCAGGATGCGAAAATGTTTGGATAGGAGCTGAGAGCGGCTCACAAAAAATACTGGATGCCATGGACAAGGGCACCACTATTGAGCAAATACACAGATCAACCCTGCTCATGAAAAAACATGGCATCAAACCATCATTTTTCATCCAGTTTGGTTATCCCGGTGAGCAGAAGGAAGATATTGAATTGACCATCGATATGATCAATGAGCTGCTTCCGTTTGAAATAGGTATTTCGGTATCCTACCCCTTACCCGGAACTGTTTTTTATGAAAGGGTAAAAGCCGATCTGAAAACAAAAACCAACTGGACCGATTCGGACGAAATGGCGCTGATGTTCCACAATACTTTTCCGCCGTCGTATTACAAGCAGTTGCATCGGTATGTGCATCAGAATTATCATCAGCATTTAGCTCAAAACAGCCTGGCAGAATTGCTCAAAAAGCCACTCAATGCCAATGCCCATAGTATAAAAAAGGCGCTTTCTGTGTTTTATTATACCCCGGCTGCAATGGTTGAAAAACTGAAATTGAAAAGGTTGGAAAAAGCTTTATAATGGAAACGGTTGTACCACATATTAACGAAGCAAATACTGCCGGGGCCTTTACAGGGCAATCGGCAATATTTGATGATCTGTATAACAGCAATACTATTATCCAATACAAGCGCGAACGGGTGCGAAATCATGTTTTGCAATACCTGCCACCTCAT
>DATHLW010000465.1:0-2629 GCA_035487675.1 Mucilaginibacter sp.
TTAATAATGATAACATTCAGTTTGATAATAATGCGCAAAAACCTATAGCTAACGGCTTGGATTATGCGCATATGAATATCCGTGATCTGAGTGCTGATCTTGAAAACCTGGCTTACAGCACAGATACTATTTCCGGAAAGATCAACAACCTCGCTTTCAGTGAAAAAAGCGGATTGGAGATCAAAAAACTTCACACTTCGTTCTTCTATGGTCAGCATAAGTCTTACCTGAATGACCTGTACCTGGAAACACCACAAACTGTTCTGCAGAAAAAACTTGAGATGGGTTATTCGTCATTAGCCAATATCAGTAAAGATTTAGGCCAGATCCGTATTAATGCCGATCTGGATGGTAGTCGTTTGGGATTAAAGGACATTTTATTACTGATGCCGGGCATGTCGTCGATGGAGCCATTCAAGCATTCGCCGAATGCAGTATTCAAAATTAACGGCAAAGTAGTAGGCAAGGTAAACGATCTGAATATTCCTTCTTTAGAGATCACAGGGTTAAGTGATACACATATCAAGGCATCCGGTAAAATGAAAGGGCTGCCTGATGTCAATAAAGCCTATTTCGATCTGAATATTGCAGACTTAAACACCAGTCGTGCCGATTTGGCAAAAGTTGTTCCTGCCGGAATGATGCCATCCAATGTTACCATTCCTGAAAAATTGAACCTGAAAGGCAACTTCAAAGGAAGTATGGTCAGCTTCAGTACTAAATTGGCTTTGAGATCAAGCCTTGGAAATGCTGACGTTGATGCTCAAATAAAGAATGGCAACAATAAGAAGAACGCCACTTACTCAGCAAAAATCAATGTCAATAACCTAAATGTGGGGGCACTGATAAAACAACCTCAAACTGCCGGTAACGTTACCCTATCAGCAAATATTACCGGCACAGGCATCGACCCTAAAACAGCAAGCCTGCAGTTTAGCGGTGATGTCGCCAGTGCAAATATTAAAGGCTATACTTATAAAAACCTTGTATTAAAAGGTACGGCGACAAATGGCAGTTACACCGCTATTGCCAAGATGACTGACCCGAACATCAACTTCAGCCTGGATGCTAAGGCGAATATGAATAAGAAGTATCCGTCGGTAAAAGCAACGCTGGAAATTGATAGTATTAACCTGAAGAATCTGAATTTTGCTACGACAGATACTCGATTTCATGGAAAGATAGTAGCTGATATCCCGACCGCCGACCCAAATTACCTGAATGCCAATATAAAAGCGACTGACCTCCTACTAGTAAACACCGGAAAAAGGATCAAAATTGATACCGCAAGCCTGGTGTCCACCGCAAATGCTGATAGCAGCAGCTTGCGTTTAACCACGCCAATGCTTAGCGCACACATGGTGGGTAAATATAAGTTGACCGAAATAGGCGCTGCATTAGATGATGTGATAGATCAATATTTTGATCGTTCTATAGCGGCAAAGACGGCTAATGCAAAACCAAAATATACGCCACAGCAATTCAAATTTGATGTCCAGCTTGTTAAAACACCATTGGTAACACAATTTGCCCCTGACCTGAAACAATTGGCCCCGGTAACATTCAGTGGCTGGTTCAATAGTCAAACCGGTGACCTTGTTGTCAATGGAGCAATGCCAAAAGTGGTCTATGGCACCAATGAGATAAACAATGTACAACTTGCCATTAAAACCACCCAGGATGAATTGGACTATAGTCTGACCGCTGACCAGATAAAAGCGTCATCCTCTATTAACCTGCTTTATACCAGCATAACAGGTAAGGCGCAAAACGACAAACTGAATATCAATTTACAAGTACACGATGCTGCAAAAAAAGAACGATACCTCATTGCAGGGATATTCAGTTTGTTGCCTGATGAATATCAGTTTAGCTTTTTACAAAATGGATTAGTGCTGGATTACAAACCATGGGCTGTAGATGCCGATAATGCCCTTCTATTTGGCAGAAAAGGCATATTGGCAAGGAATTTCACCATCTCCAACAGCAACCAGGTATTGAGCATTAACAGTACTTCACAGCAAATGAATTCTCCGGTAAAAGTTGATTTCAAAAACTTTCATATCGAAACTTTGACGCGTGCAGCAGAACAGGATTCGTTACAAATTGGCGGGGTGATCAATGGCGATGCTACGATAAGCAACTTCCAAAGATCCCCTGTATTTACATCAGCATTGAATATAAGCGATTTCAGTTTCAGGGGAGATACGGTTGGCAATATCGCTATCAAAGTAAATAATCAAACCGAAAATGCTTATGCCGCCGATATTGGCATTACGGGTAAAGGCAACCAGGTTGATATGAAGGGGCTGTATTATACCAGTCCGCAAAGCAGATTTGATCTTGATTTGAATATTGTGAAGCTGAATATGAAGAGTATTGAGGGATTTAGTTTTGGGAACATTAAAGAAGCAAGCGGCGATATTACCGGGGAGTTAAAAATCACAGGGACGACTGCCGCTCCGGTCATTAGGGGAGACGTTAATTTTAATAAGGTGGGTTTTAATATTTCGACTCTCAACTCCTACTTTACCATGCCGAGAGAAAGCATCACTTTTAATAATGATGGCATACGCTTTAATGATTTTACTCTGGTCGATTCTACGGGGAACAAAGCAGTAGTAGCCGG
>DATHLW010000466.1:0-14956 GCA_035487675.1 Mucilaginibacter sp.
CAGGTACATAAGGGACAGTTACTAATGACACTCGATGCGCCGGAAATGACCGCTGCGCTGCAACAATCGCAAGAAGACCTTCATACCAAAGAAGCGATTTTCCGGGGCAGCAAGGCCACTTATGACCGCCTATTGAAAACAAGCAGGACACCCGGAACGATATCACCAAACGACCTGGACATGGCGCACGCCAAAATGAGTGCCGACAGCGCTTCCCTGCTTGCCGCAAGGTCAGCTTATCAGCTATCGGCAGATCTGAAAAATTACCTGGAAGTAAGGGCTCCATTTGACGGAGTGATCAGTTCCCGGAATGTGTATCCCGGCGCTTACGTCACCCCATCGGACAAAAATTCAGGTAAGCCAATGCTGACTTTGCAGGAGCAAACCAAACTTCGCCTGGTTATTGATGTGCCGGAAGCTGCCACAGGTTATTTCACCGATAAGGATACTGTCCATTTCACAGTCAAAACCCTACCTGGAAAACAATTTGCAGCCGTAGTCAACCGCATGGCCGGGAGTATGGATCAAACTCTAAGAACAGAGCAGATGCAGATGGATATTATCAACAAAGACAAGCAGCTATTACCAGGCATGTTCGCCCAGGTAAACTTGCAGCTTGGCAATTCCAAAAAGACGTTTATCGTCCCTCAAAGCGCGGTGACCGAAAACTCCCAGCGTGTATTCATCATCAAGGTGGTCAACCATAAAGCTCAATGGGTGAATGTACAGAAGGGCAGGGAAACGGCGGATAGCCTGGAAGTTTATGGGAACTTAAGCGCTGGAGATATTCTTATCAGCAACGCCACTGATGAGATGAAAAATGGCACTACAGTCAATACAATTAAATGAGCGCCCCCGGTAGTCAGTAATAAATACCATGAAAAAACATATGAATAATAGAGATGTGAAACCTTGAATATTGAAAAAGCAGCTACATACCCTGCATTAAAGCATAGTCAATTTGTACCATACTCGAAAAAAACAAAGCCATTTTTCTTAACTGAAAGAGGCTTTGTTGTTTATTATGCCCCTGTCGCAACGCTTAAAATTCATGTATTTTGATTTCGGGATATGCAAAAGCCGATTTTACTCCCGATAAATACAATGTTTCGTTTCTCGTAGTTGACTCTTATTAAATAAGTAATTGGCTATTATTAGGTTGTCTTCTGCAACACCCTTTTCAGCTTACAGAGAGTTAATATAAAAAAATTGCTGTTGCCGAACTAATACCTATTTACCTGCGTATAAATGCGATAACTCATTTATATGAGGCGATAACTATTCCTTAACAAATTATTAACTGTATTTAAAATTTTGAAGTATGAAAATCCTGGTAGCTGAAGACGATCAATTAATGGTTAAGATGCTTGAGTTTCGTCTTAAAAAAGATGGACATGACGTAACAATTACAAATGATGGCCGTGCGGCTGTGGAAAAGCTGGACGACTTTCAGCCTGATCTGGTTATTACAGATATTATGATGCCTTATTTATCGGGCCTTGAAGTTGTAAGCGCTGTAAAAAAACGATACCCAACCGGCACACCTGTAATCATTCTTTCAGGAATGGGGCAAGAAAATGTAGTGCTTGAAGCATTTCAGCTTGGAGCAGATGATTATATGACAAAACCATTCAGCCCGAATGAGCTATCGGTACGTGTGCGCAGGTTTGATGCGTCACTGGTGAAATAAATTCAACTATTTATAATAACAAGGATTTGGTTATCAAAGCATATTTACTTACCTCGTTTAATATAGCCTGGCATATTCAGAATATTATCCTCGCGGGTATTATTTTGTTGATCCTGGGCCTTTTGGTTTACATGCTCTCTTACATGTATTTCAAGAGTATTTACGATAAGAAATTTGAGAAGTGGAGTTTAATATCTGACTTGCTGATACGTAAAGCCATATTCTACGATGACGATGAAATAGAGGATGATACCTTGATACCGGTTACTGCAAGGGCCGAAAAACTGATGCACAACAAGTACTTCAGAAAACTGCTGGTAACCGAGATCATATCGGCAAAAAAGAATATTACAGGAATATCTGCAGATAACCTGAAACATCTTTATGTGCAGTTGGGGCTTGAAAAATATGCATTAAATAATTTAACCAGTAGCAGATGGTATATTAAAGCAAGGGCTGTGCAGGAACTCACCATCATGGATATGAAGGAGTTTGTTGATCAGCTATACTCATACACCGATGATAAGAATGACCTGGTACGTATGGAAGCGCAATCTGCCTTGGTTCAGTTCAATGGGTTTGACGGGCTTCGGTTTTTGGATACCATAACCTATCCTATTTCAAACTGGCAGCAAATAAAATTACTGCAGCAATTGTCACATCTGCCACCCTCAGATATTGACATGAGCATATGGTTTAAATCACCCAATAGCAGCGTTATTGTACTAGCATTAAAACTTGCCCGAAACTACCATCGGTTTGAATTGCACGATGATATCATATCTTGCCTTGATCATTCAGATCCATGGGTCCGGTTCGAGGCGATCCAGTGTCTGACTGAGATTTATACTGATGAGACGTCAGATCATTTAATATCAAGGTTTTTGAACGAGATCTTAAAGAATCAGTTGGCCATGATAAAAGTGATGCAAACCATAGGGACCGACAGGGATGTATTGTTCCTGCTGGATCTTTTAACTTATGACAGCGACGAAATTAAGATATTTGCCGCCCGTGCTTTGGCTCAAACCAGTAAAAATGGTTTGGATTCGCTGTTGGAGTATTCAGGAAAAGCAGATCAGTCGATCAACGAAATTGTGATGCACATAAAAGGAGAAATAGCAGCATGAGTTGGCAGACATTTATATTGCACTTTTTTACCTATGGCATCCTGCTATATTCCCTCATACTTTTGATATGCTACGTTTTGATCGGGGCATTCTCTATCAGTGAAACGCGCTCTTATCTGCATAAAAACAGTTTTACAGACTATCGTTTATTGGCTTCTTCTACAGAGACGCCAAGTATGAGCATTTTGGCTCCCGCCTATAATGAAGGGGCGAATATTATTGAAAATGTTCGTTCATTGCTTTCCCTGCATTATAACAATCTCGAAGTTATTATTATTAATGATGGCAGTAAGGACGACTCTTTAGAAAAACTGATCCGTGCGTACGATATGTACAAAGTGGATTTTTTTGTGGGTCAGCAAGTAAAAACAAAACCGGTCCGGGGTGTTTACAAAAGCTACAATCCGGTTTATCGTAAACTTATCGTAATTGATAAAGAGAATGGAGGTAAGGCAGACGCGCTGAACGTGGGTGTTAATATTGCCAGTAATGACTACTTTGTTTGTATTGATGTGGATTGCGTGCTGGAGCAGGATGCACTTTTAAAACTGGCTAAACCCTTTTTGGAAGGCGCAAATCAGCGAGTTATAGCAGCCGGCGGCGTGGTACGTATAGCGAATAGCTGTGTAATAGAGGGTGGACGGCTTGTGAAAGTAAATTTACCTAAACAGTTCCTGCCAAGAATACAAACGCTTGAGTATATCCGGGCGTTTCTGCTTAGCCGTATGGCTTGGACAAAGCTAAACGGATTGTTACTTATTTCAGGTGCATTCGGGGCATTTGACCGGGAGATTGTTATTAATTGCGGTGGCTACAATACCAATACTGTTGGCGAGGATATGGAATTGGTAGTGAGGATGCGCCGCTACATGGAAGAACGTGATGAGCCCTATAAAGTAGCCTTTATTCCGGATCCTTTATGCTGGACCGAAGCGCCATCAACATTTAAAATTTTAGGCCGTCAGCGTAATCGCTGGACCCGTGGTACGATCGAAACATTGCGTTTTCACAAAGTGATGCTCTTCAATCCACGTTACGGAATACTGGGAATGTTAAGTTATCCTTATTGGTTATTTTTTGAATTTCTGGCCCCTATAATTGAATTTTTTGGAACGATAGGCCTGATCATTTATTGTTTCACCTATGCTATTAACTGGTCGGCCATATTGATCATGATAGGTGTTTTATGCATGGGTATACTATACTCCATTTTTGCCATCATGATGGAAGTGCTCACCTATAACCAATATAAAGAACGGAAGGATATTTTACGCCTGGTAGGCGTTGCTATACTTGAACCCTTCATATTCCATCCATTTGTGGTATGGTCGGCAATACGGGGTAATATTGATTTAATTAGAAAACGTAATTCCTGGGGCGAAATGACAAGACAGGGTTTTGCTGCAGAGAAAAAAGTATCATAATATTTTAGTAATGGAAAATAAAAAAGACAAAGGGAAAAAGCTGTCAAAAAGAATTGTGCCTGCAGCTTTGTCATTTGCCCAGCTTTCAATCCTGTGGTTAATGATCATTTTTGTTTTAAGCATTTTTGAGATCATTTATAATGGCATAGTACACCAGTTCCCTAATAGTATGGCAGGGGTACTGGGATGGTCATTCCTGAATGACCTGGTCTTTTGGTGCAAGGGGCTCATCTATTTTTTCCTCGTTTATATTGTGTTTCACCTCATTTCCGCAAAGTTTGCACGCATAAGTTATTGTGTATTTATAGTTTTTATGGCAGTGGTGCAGCTAAGCCTTACCTCTTATTTTACAACTGCATTGGTTCCGCTTGGGGCCGACCTTTATGGATATTCAATGGCGGATATAAAACAAACCGTTGGAGCTGCAGGTGGCGTTAATTTTTTACAGATAATCGGGTTCATCTTACTAATTGGCGGTACGATCACTGCTTTATGGGCATTACCGAACAGAATAAGAGTAAGCGGGTATATTGTAGTTGCGTTGCCGGTAGTATCTTTCCTGTTATTAGTTACTGATGCCCAGGCAATGGTTCATACCGGCAGTTTTAAATCCGATTATGCAAATAATTTGGTGATCAACAAATCCGACCATTTTTGGGCCGAATCTTATAAGCACTTTTTCCCCGGAAAGGAAGAACTGGATATTTATGCGGATAGTTATATAAGTGATTACGATAACTCTCCGACCAATAAAATATCGTCATTCAAATATATTGATCCGGCACATTATCCATTTTTACATAGCGATGCCGCGCCTGATGTGTTAAGCCCTTTTATAAAAGGCAATGCAACCCCTCCGAATATTGTGATCATACTTGTCGAGGGTTTAGGCAGGGCATTTACCAATGAAGGGGCCTATTTAGGAAACTTTACACCTTTTATTGACTCCCTATCTGGGAAAAGCCTTTACTGGAAAAACTTTTTAAGTGAAGGCGGACGAACTTTTGCAGTTCTACCTTCGGTATTAGGCTCGCTTCCATTTGCAAAAAATGGATTTTTGGAACTAGGCGATAATATGCCATCCCATTTATCCTTATTAAGCTTGTTAAAATACAATGGTTATCACACTTCGTTCTATTATGGCGGTGATGCGAAGTTTGACAACATGGCAACATTCCTGAATAAAAATTCCATTGATGAATTGAACGATGAAAAATCATTCCCGGCCGGGTATGTTAGATTGCCGGCACCAAATGGTTTTTCGTGGGGATACAATGACAAGGAGCTTTTCAGGCATTATATGGTTACACGCGATGAAAAAGCGACCGCACCGCAGTTAAGCGTTGTATTAACGGTATCAACTCACAGCCCGTTTGCGATCAACGAAGAAGATAAATATCTGGCCAGATTTGAAGAGCGCTTGACCCAACTGGGTTTTAACGATGCCAGGAAAAACGAATGCCGTAATTATAAATTGCAATATGCCAGTATTCTATACCTGGATGATGCTTTACGTGGATTTTTCAATGCCTACAGCAAACGAAGCGATTACAACAATACTATATTCCTGATCACGGGCGACCACCGCATGCCTGAAATACCGATGAGTGATAAGATAGACCGTTACCATGTACCGCTGATCGTTTATTCACCTATGTTAAAACGCACGGCGCAAATGTCTTCCGTATCCACGCATTTTGATATCAGCCCAAGTTTGCTGGCTTATTTGCAGCATAATTACAAAATAAAGGGCCCGTCGCTGGTTAGCTGGATGGGGCAGGGACTGGATACCAATCGTAATTTTGAGAATATTCACAACTACCCTTTGCTGCAGACAAAGACGGACATGATCGACTTTATAATGGGTGAATACCACCTGAATGGCGATAACCTGTTTAAACTCAATGCAGAACTGGGCGAAGACCCTATACAGGACGAAGCAAAGGCTGGCCAGCTTAAGAATGCCTTTGACCAGTTCAAAAAAAGGAACGCACAGATCATCACCGGTAACTGGATCGTACCAGATTCAATTCACCAGCATTATAGCCCGGTTAAGCATTAAATCTGATTATTTACTATTGTATGCCCTTATCTTTATGATTTACCCCATCGGGGTAACATGTCGGTAGAAAAAAGATACGATAGCTATTTTTGCGCCGTAGGTGCAATACATTGTTCGCCATGATTATTCGAAATGCATATTCAGGTATTGCACCTACGGTGCAAAAAAAACGTTTTAATTATTGTTCTACCAACATTTAGCTCCTAAAGGAGCAGCTTTTCTTGAGAAATATAGATGTGAGTACACGACAGTCATAGAGAGGGGTGCGGCATGCGGTGAATTGATAAGGTAGGGGTTATGAGCTAAAAAAGATATCGAAAAATATCTTCTTATACCTTCTCCAAATAAAGAATCGCCATATTCGAGTTCATTTTTTATTCTTTCGTACGCTCGTAAATTTAATTCCAGACCATTACTGAAGAAGGGTTTAAGTAAAGTTATTTACTTCCTGCTGGCCGCATTTTCTGTCAGGATATGCGTCATCATAGGACGGTAAAAGGTCCAGAAAAAGCTTTTGCGTTCGGCCGGGTCATCTGAGTTGTAAAACAACCATCTGAAGAGGCTTATGCCTTTAAGGTAGGAGGTTCCCATCCCGATGGGATTATCACAAAAATCACCCGAAAAGTAATAGAACTGGTAATCTTTGTCCTTATGCATAATAATAGCCGGAAACGTAGTAGGTATATTGTATTTTTTCAGCTCGGCAATACCCGCAGCATTCAGGCTGATATCAAATCGTGATACTGCATGGTTTACAGCAAGTGAAGGAGTGATGATATCGAACCAAAATGGATATTTCATTCTTTCGGGCAGAGATAGCACCTTTTGCCCATAACCAAACGTTATAATATGTGGTACAGGGTCGGTTAAGTGAGTACTATCTTCCAGTACGACAATTTGATCATCATTGCTTACAAAAGCAAGGCCGGCTTTATGGAAGGGCCACTTTTGTGCATGCTGCTTTTTGTAGTTGCCAACAAGCCAATGGGGTAATTCTTTATTTTTAGTAGTGTCAAAACTATCAAAATACCTTGCCGTCCAGCCGGTCCAGTGCATGCCGAACATCTTCTCAAATTTATTGCGGTTATCGGCATTTGTGGGTGAGCCTATGGTATTAAATTCTGTGATAATGAGTTTATGCCTGTCCTTCATATCCTGTAAAAACTCTACATCCTGGGCGCTCATACCGCCATAAATCAGGTTGGAGCGTTCGGTGTTAGGTTGCTGACTGTACCATTCATTCCTGTAAATTCCATATGTATCGGTAAAGTAGGCTACGTCAGCATCGTTACTTAACTGTTTGAGTTGGTCGGATGAAAATCTTTCCAGGCCTTTTAACCTGAATTTTTCATTGTCTTTCGGAAAGAAGCCAAAATAATCGTTGCTGTTACGGTATGACTTTGTTGGTGTTTTGGTAAAACGGTTATGGTTAAGTATCCACGAAAGCGAGATATGCTCCTGGCAGTCCTGGGTAAGTACTGTTTTGTCCACTATAGCTACAACCAGCTTTTTCTTAGGTGTAAAATACCAGCCGAGCAACATCATTATCGGAAACAATAAGAGCGCAGGAATAATTAATTGCAGAAATCTTCTCTTCTTCATTTTCAATTAGAATCTTCTTTGGTAACCTATACCTATATCCAGTTGATTGCCCCAGGTTTGAAATCTGTACTCCTGGTGATCAAGGCTTGCGGTGACAAATATGATATTGAGCCTTTTAAACGAATGGTAGAAGGCTGCTGTGATGTTATTTGACAGAAGCTTATAATTCTGTCCATTATTTAGCAGGATGATATTACGCGGATCATCGGGCGAAATCCCTGTACCTATACCTAACGAAATATAATCATCGGCGCCTCCGGTATAATACCTTGCTTTCAATGAATAGGATTGAGAGATCGAATTGTTAGAAGGTGTTAAATAAGTGCGGAAGTTGAACCAGAAGCTTTTATAGTACTTGCCAATAGACGCGGTATAGATCCAGGTGTCGCCGGTAAAATGCAGGTATCTGAAACCTCCCTCTGCCTCGAAACCTGCAGGTAAATTTGCATAAAGCGAAAAGCCTGCCCTGGTTTTTGGGAATATACCCACGTTGTTTGAATAGCCTCCGCTCATATACGCGTAGAAGATCTTCGATATGTGCGGATAAGCGTCGATCTCATATTGCCAACCATTTGTGCTGAAGCGATTGGCGTAATTCAGGTGGCCGATAATCGAACCGATGTCCGTTTGCCTTGCATATTCAACACTTGCCAGATGCCATGGCACGTTGAATTGTTTATCAAATGAGATGTAATCATATGTAACACCCACTTTGTTTTTTGAAGTGTTATCTTTTATCCTATCAGCTAATGCGCGTGCATTGGAGTTTCCCGGATCAGCCTTTATCAATGTATCCAGTGCGTTATTTGCTTCCGAATATCGTTTAAGATCATTTAAGACCTTTGCTTTTAATAATAGCAGATCGGTAGACCGGGTATGATATTTGAGCCCGTTACTGACGATACGCAATGCGCCGTTTGAGTTATTGTTCCAATATTCAAGGCTTCCTGAGGCAAACGCGGCGTCCTCATTATCGGGATGCTTGCTGAGTACCTGGTTAAATTCAAGGCGTGCACTATCAGGCTTATCCGACCATGTGTACAAGCGTCCTAAAAAAACACGTATATCCGAATAATTGGGGCTTTTTGACAATGCCTGTTTGCTCAAACTTATTGCTTTGGGATAATTTTTCTCATCAAAAGCTGCTTTACGTGCCTGCTGGAAAATCTCATCGGATGAGAGCCCAGTCTGAGCAGATGATACTTTACATAAAACTATCAAAAAAAGAATGAGGTATAATTTGATCTTCATATACTGCGAAAACGCGTGCTAAATAAAGATGTAGTTATACGATAAAAGTTAAGTGTAGGTTGTCATTACAGATAAGTAAGGCAGCTTTAGTAAAATTCTGTAATTGTATTATGTTACAGCTAATAATGTTTTTATACAAAGTGTGAGAAATAGATTATTCGGGTAAGAGTCCTTTTGTTAAATGATCTCAAAAGCCAGCCATTGATCATACGGCAAGCAGTAATCAAATAAATGTATCTATGTGCTTTAATAGAAAAGCTGGTCGCATCAAAATACATCATTATTAATATTTTCATCAAAGTTGGATAGACTGATCAAGATGCTTTAAATCAGCATTTGAATAATACAAAACTTCTTTTTTTGGTGTCTTTAAAATGACTTAGGTCATAATTGAAGCTGATGCCAGTCATAGTGAAATAACTGTAAATACTATTCTTTTGAAAAAAATGAGGCCATGACTAGCAGGAAAAATTCACAGGCTACAGGAAACCAGGCAATTCTGATACTAACAGTACTCACCGTAGTTGTATTAATGATTATCTTTATAGTATCGGCTATAAAGGTTTATGGACAATAAAAAGATTTTTAATATAGCTTTCACACTTCTGGGCGTTGTTTATACTAATAGCTGTACAAGCAACAAAATTGTTCATCCGCAAAAAAAAGATATCATAGAAACAGTGTATGCTTCGGGTAAAATAATGGCCGACAGTGAATACACAGCCTATGCACTAAATCCCGGAACGGTGATAAAGAAGTTGGTGAAGGAGGGTGATCGTGTAAAAAAAGGCCAGATATTGTATGTAATTAATAATTCTACCCAAACCGCCAAATTAGAGGCAGCAGATTTGTCCTATCATACTGCGCAGGAAAACTTATCATCCCGCTCACGAATATTAACCGATCTTAAATTGTCGATGCAAAATGCGGAAATAAAGTTTAGTAACGATTCGCTTCAATACACCCGTTTGAAAAATTTATGGAACCAGAATATAGGAACCAAAAGTGCGCTGGATAATGCTGAAGTACAATATCGTACTTCGCTGAATGAAAAACATTCGGCAAGGGAAAAATACTTTTCTGCTGTCAACGACCTTAATATTTCATTGAAAAATGCAAAGAGCCAGGTGGCCAGCGCCCAAACAGACTTAAACAATTATATTATCCGGGCTGAAAACGACGGAACAGTTTACCAGATGATGAAGGAAAAAGGTGAGGCAGTGAAAGGCAATGAAGCAATAGTAATGTTGGGTAAATCATCAGATCGTTTGATCCGGTTGGCCGTAGATCAGCAGGATATTGACAGAATTAAAGTGGGGCAGCAGGTGTTACTAAAAACAGATGCTACCAGAGAAAATATCTTCAAGGCATCTGTAGTGCGTATTTATCCCACTATGAATGAAGCCGATCAGACATTTCGTGTAGACGCAGCTTTTAACAATCAAAGTCAGCAATCATACATCCATACCTCGGTTGAAGCAAATATTATCATTCAGCAAAAACACCAGGTACTGGTTGTCCCGAGCAGATTTTTATTAAAAGGGGATAGTATAAAAATTAAACAGGACGGTCGTGTGCGTACAATTGCGATCAAAACAGGTATTCACACACTGGATGAGATAGAGGTGCTGGACGGGCTTAATGAACAATCCGAATTAATTACTCCTTCAGCAAAGTAGCTTATGATGGTGGACGCGCTTATTGCAAAAAGGCATTTGATGGCCAACAAAAAGCAAACGTTGGTGGCGATGCTGGGCGTGACTTTCGGCATAGGTATGTTTATATTAATGATCAGTTTTATGATCGGGGTAAACCAATTTATGGAAAATACCATGCTATCCTCGACGCCTGATATCCATATCTACAATGATATAAAAACCGATTACAATGTTTCTATTGCCGGGGAGTATTTCAAAAGTAAGGGAACACTGGTGGCCGTCCATCACCCCAAGCCTAAGCAGATCAATTTAAACCTCAAAAATGCCGATGGGATTATGAACGATCTGCGGGAAGACCCGGCAATAAAATTCGTATCGCCATTATTAAGCACCCAGGCATTTTATAACTATGGCCCTGTGCAAATAAATGGTTATATATATGGAGTCAATATCCTCGATGAAGCTAAAATATTTGACTTAAGCAGTAAAATGACTGCCGGTGTACCTGAAAACCTCTTAACAGCTGATAAGGGAATAATTATGGGCCGCGGCCTGGCCAATAAGTTGAACCTGGGTATGGGCGATATGGTAACATTAACCACTCCTACGGGTACTACGATGAGTTTTAGAGTGGTTGGTTTGTTTGCGATAGGTATCGGAACTATAGATGATACCCGGAGCTACGTGAGTTTGGCTAACGTACAGCAATTGATGGCGAAGGACCGCAGCTACATAACCGATATCAACATAAAACTTAAGAGCAATAAACTTGCCCGTGAAAAAGCAGAAGAATTATTTAAGAAGTACAATTACAAGTCTGATGATTGGGAAACGGCTAACTCCTCGGTAATGGCATCAAACATCGTGAGGGACGTGCTGACTTATGTGGTGAGTATTACACTACTCACTGTTGCAGGGTTTGGCATCTACAATATCATGAATATGACCATTAACAACAAAATGAAAGATATAGCCATACTCAAAGCGCAGGGATTTTCGGGGAGAGATATTGTACAGATATTTTTGAGCCAGTCCCTTTTTATAGGCTTTTTTGGCGCTATAATGGGCGAAATATTGGGCTTCATACTAGCCTATTGCTTGTCAAGGGTGCCTTTCCCGCATAATGATTTTATATCCCTTAAATTTTTCCCGGTGATTTTCAACCCCAATCATTACCTTTTCGGAATGTTTTTTGGGCTGGTAACTCCTTTTATAGCCGGTTTAATGCCTTCGTTAAAAGCGTCAAAAATTGATCCGGTAGTTATATTAAGAGGATAATACATGAGCATTGCACTGAAAGTTGAAAACCTGAATAAATATTTTCATGAACCGGACGAGTTCCATGTGCTTCAGGACATATCCTTTTCGGTCAACAAAGGTGAATTTGTACCGGTGATTGGTAAGTCCGGATGCGGTAAATCAACACTTTTGTATCTTTTAAGCACGCTCGATACCGATTATACGGGCCAAATATTTATTAATAATACTTTGGTAACTGGCCAGAGCCAGAACAGCCTTGCCCAGTTCAGGAATGAAAATATAGGGTTTGTGTTTCAATTTCATTTCTTGCTGCCGGAGTTTACTGTTCTCGAAAATGTGATGTTGCCGGCATTAAAACTGGGCAAATATTCAAAAGAAAAGATTGAAGAAAAGGCCATTGGTAAACTTCGGCAATTACAAATGGATAGTTTCGCTAATAAATTATCTTCTAAATTATCGGGAGGCCAACAACAACGTGTCGCTATTACCCGTGCCCTGATCAATGATCCGGCAATTATTATGGCAGATGAGCCGACCGGCAACCTGGACAGCGTGAATACGGGGTTGGTATTTGATATTTTTCGCGATCTTTCACACAATAATGGTATCACCGTTTTGACAGTAACCCATGATCTTGATTTTGCAAAAAATGCAGACCGGGTTATTGAAATGACAGATGGGAGAATTAACGGCAAATAAGCAATTTTTTATTTCTTCGTATGGCTTAAGAGTATGGCTTAAGATAGTTTGGTCATTTTAAAATAGTGCTCTTTCGGGTGCTATCTGGTGACGAGGGACATTTGCAATACAGTCGGTTTTGAGCCAAATCTTGGGCCGCCCCAATCTGTTTCATCACCGTTCAGGATGCGTATTAGTTTAAACTCCCCGTTTTTGTAATAACCTTCTTCCACTTTCAAATACTGCCAGGGTTTATTTGAATCACTGCCTGAAGGTCGAAATGTAACGTGGCAAAATGAACCTATGGCCAGGAATTTATCTTTACTTAGTTTTACGATCATCAGCTTACCTGTTCCCTCAGGATTAACTTCAACATTATTCCGGCTGATTATTCCAAACGATACAACAGCCTGCCATACGCCTAAATCAATAGTTTGGTTAGCATGATCTTCATGTTCAACTACCGCGCTTATCTTTCCCTCATAGGCCCATTCAGCAAGTTCGCGCATCATGGGTTCAGCAACCTGGTAATCCTGTGAAAAAGGGGCGAGTTCTTTTGAATTATCATGTGCCGGGCGAGAATAGTCGTTAACATCGATTCCAAATGGTGAAAAACCGATGCCGCCATGGGCAAGTACTTCGTAGAAGTATTTCGATTTTTGTGGGTCCAGGCCGAGCTCAGGTACAAATAGCGCATTATCCGGACGATCGTACAACTCCATAACCTTTAATATTCTTTCGCTTCCCGATAGGTAGATATCCGGAGCTAAAACATCGATAGCCGGGGCCGCTACCTTCCAAATTGGGATTACATTATCTGTCGGTCCGCCGCTTTCGTACGTTGTTGCACTTGGGTTGGTTAGTGGGTCGCGTAATGCAGCATTGACATATAAAGGCAAAGCATATTGTGCCTTGCCAGCCGCGGCAACCTTACCAACAAAACGGGCAATTGACCAGGCCTGGAAATATTCATCAGATCTTTCACCAAATACCTGTTGCCATGAACCACCGGAAACAACCGGCCGGTTTAGTGCTTTGAGTACTTCAGGTTTTAGCAGTTCTGCCGGTACAGAACCCTCAAATAGCTTTTGGGCCTCAGGCGAGTAGTCCCGCATGGTGTCCCATGAACCCGATTCGTTTTCTACCTGGACCATAATTACCGTATGCTGCGTGTCAGATTTTTTCAAATGCTTCATCACCTCAGTAAAAGCTTTTGCATCTGCTTCCAGTGTAGCCCGGCTATGCGGTGATGGTGAATCAACGGATTGTCCTTTCGATCCTGTTATATTGGGGTACTTCGCCGCATCGCGTTTCATCCATTCGGGCATATAGTGATTACTGCCATTTTTCCAGGTGGCAAACCATAACAATACCACATGTTTATGATGTTGCATGGCCTGCGACAGGATCATATCAACCAACGAGAAATCGAAACCCCCCTGTTTAGGTTCAATTTGTTCCCAATAAATTGGTATTTCAAGTGTATTGGCATGCATGTCGTCAATTGCCTGCCAAATTTTTGGCAGCATTGCAGGCCATGCGCTCGAATTATGCGCTTGTCCGCCCAAAATAAAATAGGGCTTACCATCTACCAAAAGCGCATGGTGCCCATTTTTTTCTATTACTTGGGGTAATAGTGTTTGAGGGATATGTTGTTGGCTTATGACTTTGTTAATAAGCAGCAAAATCAATATAAACGATAAAGCGATAGTCCTCATTCAAGTTTTTTTGTATGATGATTTAACATTTGCAATTTACATAGAAAGGCTTCTTTTTTGTCCTTTGCTATTGGTTATTTCAACCGATGCAACATCGGTGTTTACTGTCAGAAAACGTCCTGACTGAGACAGGAATGACGAACCGTAATAAAATTCTTCCTTGCGGCTAGGGCCATTTTTGTATTTAATGATGGCGCTCACATCATCTGGATTTACATGAATGTTTTTTACTCTTCTTTTTAATTCAAAAAGCTTCAGGTCTCCACGATTTTGACTGGCGGCGAGCATTAAACTTCCGGTACTGCTTTGCAATTTAACCAGGGCCTTACCATCACCCGGGATGTAAATGCCGCTCTGTAAGATACTTTGAGGATAGAAATGGCCTTTCCCGTCGCCTTTAAGCATTAAGCCGTTTAACGCATCATATTGTCCTACATTTACTTCGGTGCCGAAATCATTGCCGTTTATGATCACATCAAGATT
>DATHLW010000467.1:0-6486 GCA_035487675.1 Mucilaginibacter sp.
GATAGGTTTGGGTGTGCAGGGCCTGGCAGATGCTTTCATCCTGCTGCGTTTACCATTTGAAAGCGATGAAGCCAAGCAATTGAACAAAGAAATATTTGAGACGATCTATTTCGCTGCCATGACTGCTTCAAAAGACTTGGCTATCAAAGAAGGAGCCTACGAGACATTCAAAGGTTCGCCATTATCAAAAGGTAAATTCCAGTTTGATATGTGGGATGTAAAGCCCGATAGCGGCAGATGGGATTGGGATAATCTTCGGTTGGATGTAATGAACCATGGGGTGCGTAACTCTTTATTAGTTGCACCAATGCCGACGGCTTCCACCTCGCAGATATTAGGTAATAACGAGTGCTTTGAGCCTTATACTTCGAACATCTACACCCGCAGGGTGCTAAGTGGTGAATTTATCATCGTTAACAAATTTTTATTGCGCGACCTGGTTAACCGTGGTTTGTGGGACAATGCGATGAAAGATAAGATCATCACTGCCAATGGTTCAATACAGGATATTGCTGAAATACCACAGGAACTAAAAGACCTGTACAAAACCGTTTGGGAGATCAAGATGCGTAACATCATCGATATGGCTGCCGACAGGGGCGCATACATTTGTCAGTCGCAATCGCTTAACCTGTTTATCAACTCGCCGAATGCATCTAAGCTAACCTCTATGCATTTCTATGCCTGGAAGAAAGGCCTGAAAACGGGCATGTATTACCTGCGCACACAAGCCGCTTCACAGGCAGTTAAATTTACCGTAGAGAACCAGGGCGGCAAAAATATGGAGCCGGTGATCCCTGACCATGTAGAACAGGTAGCCGACGAAATCCCAGCCGGTCCAAGCTGCTCGATGGAAGAGGGCTGTGTTACCTGCTCAGCGTAAGCTGGCTTATAGTTGATAGTTCATGGTTCATAGTTTAACCCTAAATTTACCATGAACTATCATCTATGATCTATGAACAAATGAAACATCAAAAACACGAAATAGTTCGCTGTGAGCGATGCCAGTCGCCATTTGAATGTAAAGCCAATTCATTCACCAAATGCCAGTGCACCAAAGTGCAGCTGACACTGAATGAGACACAATATATTAGTGAAATGTACGATGGGTGTTTGTGTGCGGGGTGTTTGTTCCAATTACAGCAGGAGTATCAGATAATGCTAAAATCAGGCTAAGCGCCGATGATTTCTTTCTCTATATTTACCAACTAATCCCCAATTATGAATAGCTTCTTAAAAAGAAATCTCACGTCATTTATCCCTCTTTTATTGTTATTCACCAGTACTGCTATTTTGGCTAATGCTCAAACAAATGATCCCTGGAAACCCGATCAATTGATGGAACCGCAGGTTTTGGTTAATATAATTAATTCTGCTAAAGGGAACAGTGCTCCGGTCATATTAAATATAGGATCGGATGGCGTTATCAAAAGTGCTATAGATATTGGCCCGGCTTCGGAGGCTGATGGCATTGCCGAATTGAAAAAGCAGCTAAAAAGTGTTTCTAAGGATAAGATGGTGGTGATTTATTGCGGATGCTGCCCTTTGTTTAAATGCCCCAATGTAAGGCCGGCTTTTAAGCTGCTGGCAGCCGAAGGTTATACCAATATCAATGTACTTAACCTCAAAACTAACCTGAAAACCGATTGGATAGATAAAAAGTATCCGATGGATGCGGGCGAATAAGATGGCTATGATCTATGAACTATCAACTATGAACCTACTATCTTTCCGACTTTCCATCTAAATAAGTATCTTCGACCCCCGAAATCATTCAGAAAAAAATGAAATTATTAGAAGGAAAAACTGCACTCATCACCGGAGCATCAAAAGGTATAGGCCGTAAAATAGCTGAAAAGTTTGCCGAGCATGGTGCCAATGTCGCTTTTACTTACTTATCGTCTGTTGAAAAAGGACAAGCCTTGGAGCAGGAATTGCAAAGTTACGGCACCAAAGTAAAAGGCTACCGCTCTGATGCTTCCAAATTTGATGAGGCCGAAAAACTGGTGAATGATATCGTGGCTGATTTCGGTACCCTGCATATCGTAGTAAACAATGCCGGTATCACCAAAGACGGCCTGCTCATGCGTATGACCGAAGAGAACTGGGACGAAGTGCTGGATGTAAACCTGAAATCGATCTTCAACGTAACCAAAGCTGCATCAAAGATTATGATGAAAAACCGTTATGGTGTGTTTATCAATATGAGCTCTGTAGTTGGTGTACAGGGTAATGCCGGCCAGGCTAACTATGCAGCATCTAAAGCAGGTATCATTGGTTTTTCCAAATCTATCGCAAAAGAATTAGGTTCACGTAATATACGTACCAACGTGGTCGCTCCGGGCTTCATTAAAACTGAAATGACTGAAGTATTAGACCCTAAAGTGGTTGAAGGCTGGGCAGCAGCTATCCCGCTTAAACGCGGCGGCGAAACGGAAGACGTGGCCAATGCCTGTGTTTTCCTGGCATCAGATATGGCTTCTTATATCACCGGCCAGGTGATCCCTGTTGACGGGGGAATGCTGTAGGGAGATTTCGGATTTCGAATTTTCGATTTTGGAATTATAATTTTTAATAGAATGGGATTTTGACGATAATAGATCAAAGTCCCATTTTTTTGCAGGAAGAATTTATTTTGATCAATGCCAATTCCGAATAAATAATTCTAACTTAATAGCATGAAAAACCTGACCTTACTTTTTATTCTAATTCCTTGCATGGTTTTTGGGCAACAGAAAAAGAAGTCACCACCGCCACCCGAGCCTCCATCGCTTGAGGAAGCAAGAGCATGGAAGAAGCACAATCAATGTTTTAATAGTCATAAATACAATGAGGAACAACGTCGCGCATTTTTCCCATTCAATACTGCAACGACTGTTAAACTGATATCATTTACTTATGGAGATGTGGTATATACTCCGGTGGCAGTAAATAACTTTTCTATTGATTACAGTAAAGTACGCGAAAGTAAAATATTGTCTAGTATAGGGATTGATTCGTTGACTGACATTTTATATAATGTTGGATTCACGCCTGTAAAAAGACCTAAATACAAAAAAGGAGAGGTTCACGAATTATGGATAGACGACTCTAGATCAATGTGTATATTTCAACCCAGAAACGCAATACTGTTTATTGATTCGACTGGTAAAGTAACTCAATATATTTCTATCTGTTTTACATGTCACCAATATTATCTCAGCTCCCGAAAAATAAAGTATACAGTGAATTGTGAAAACAAATACGAGCTATTAAAAAACTATTTTCTATCTCAAGGTATTCAATACGGAACTATATTACCAAAACGGGAAGAATAGCTTTAACAACAGAATTTGCGACATCTCACAATAATTTCGCATTTTGCGAGTAAACGTAAAACGTAGCACGTCATACGTATAACGTAAAAATATGCAGCTTTTATTTTCAGTAACATGGGGAACGGTTTCGGGATGGTGGACACCTGTTTGCCTGTTGCTGGGTTTGCTGTATGGCTGGCTGATGTACCGTCAGCCGGTGAGCCTGGGTAAAACCGCCCGCTATGCATTATTTACTGCACGAACTATAGTCGTATTTATCCTTTCGTTTTTATTGATCGCGCCTTTGGTAAGGTCGGTGGCCTACAACCCGCAGAAACCGTTGGTGCTGATCGCGCAGGATAATTCGGAATCAATAAAGCTATTTGGTCCTTCCAAATCATCTTCAGAGATCGACGATCTTTCCAAATTAAAACAGCAATTAGGTGATCAGTATGATGTGCGGGAGTTCAATTTCAGCGGCGACCTGAAAGATGGATTATCTGATAAATTCAACGGGAAACAAACCAATATCTCATCGGCTATCCGCCAATTAAATGAGCGTTTTGTGAATCAAAACATTGGTGCTTTGGTATTGGCTACGGATGGCCTGTATAATCAAGGCAGTGACCCACGATACGAAGCTAAAAATCTAAAAACGAGTATTTATACCATTGCTTTGGGCGATACAGTTGCTAAACGCGATCTGCTGATCGGCAATGTCAGTTATAATAAAACTGCATACCTTGGGAATGATTTTGAGGTGGAAGTTTTGGCCGAAGCTTACCAGGCTAAGGGTGAGAATATTCATTTGACCGTAGATGAGGATGGCAAGCAGGTATTCTCACAAACAGATGCAGTAACCTCAAACAATTTCAGGAAAACGGTCCCACTTAAATTAAATGCGGATAAAAAAGGGACACGTAAGTTTACCATCAATATTGCACCGATTAAAAATGAGGTTTCGGCGCAAAATAATACTGAAACTATTTATGTTAACGTACTGGATGCCAGGCAAAAAATACTGCTGTTATACAATGGCCCGCATCCGGACGTAAGCGTGATCAAGCAATCCATAGAAAGTAACCGGAACTACGAGGTAAAGGCTAGTTTGTTGAGCGATCTGCCTAAATTAAAACTCAGCGATTACAGCCTGCTTATTTTGTATCAAACCGCAAGCAATAGTTCTGGCGAACTGCAGAGTTTTATCACCAAAAGTAAGGTGCCTCTTTGGTACATGGCGGGTGCACAAACTGATTTGCCGCAATTAAACAGCGAGCAGAAGCTGGTGCAGATCAACTCAGGGCGGAGCGATATGCAGGAGGTGTTTGCACAACCTGTGCAGGAATTTTCATTGTTTACGCTGTCTGATTCGACCCGGAAAAAACTAAGTCAGCTACCACCACTATTAGCGCCATTTGGTAATTACAGTAGCAATGGTGCAGGGCAGGTATTATTCAAACAAAGAATAGGCGAGGTACCGACACCATATCCCTTATTATCTTTTAGTGATGAGAATGGTCGCAGATCTGCCGTATCGACTGGCGAAGGTATTTGGCGTTGGTCACTATCAGAATTTAATACCTATGGCAGTCACCAGGGTCTGGAAGAGTTATTCGGCCAGGCGGTGCAATATCTCACGGCAAATAGCAATCATCAGAAATTAAGGGTGTATGCCGCTAAAAATGTTTTTGACGAGGGTGAAAATGTGATTTTGAATGCCGAGTTGTATAACGATGCGTTGGAACTAGTGAACACGCCTGATATCAGAATTGAGTTAAAAAGCCGTTCAGGTAAAAATTATAGCTTTCTGTTTACCAGAAATGGCCAAAGCTACCAGTTGGATGCGGGAACGTTGCCTGTTGATGAATACACCTATTCGGCATCAACAAAATTAGGCAACGAGACGTTTACTGCTTCCGGGCAATTCACTATTAAGCCTTTAAACCTGGAAACCCGTCAAAGTGCTGCCGATCATCAATTGCTGTCTGATATGGCTAAACAATCTGGCGGTCAGATGTTGCAGCCCTCACAAATCAGCGAGCTGGCCGACCTGATCCGCAAAAATGAGAACATCAAAACCGTGGTTTACGAGGATAAACGCTACAGCGACCTCATCGACCTGAAATGGATATTTGTGATGATTGTTGTATTGTTAAGTGTTGAATGGTTTGTAAGGAAGAGGGAAGGCGAAGTATGATCAATATCTCATCCGTTATCGAAATCTCAGGGACAGTGGCCTTTACCATTTCGGGTGCATTCTCGGCTATGCAAAAACGGCTGGATGTGTTTGGCGTGCTCATCATCAGTTTCGTAACAGCTATTGGCGGTGGTACTATCCGCGATGTACTGATAGGATACACACCTGTCACCTGGATGCGCGATTACGAGACCCCGCTGATCATTTTAGGTACAGGTATCGCCACTATCTTTTTCAAAAAGTATATCAAAACGTTTAAAACCACCTTGTTCCTCTTTGATGCACTTGGACTTGGATTGTTCACCATCATAGGTATACAGAAAGGGATAAATGCCGGCCTTAATCCCGGCGTTTGTGTTGCTTTAGGAACCATAACCGGGTGTTTCGGCGGTGTCCTTCGGGATACCCTATTGAATAATATACCGTTGATATTTCAAAAGGAGATATATGCGACAGCTTGCATCATCGGAGGTACTGTGTACATCCTATTGATCAATCACCTCGATACAGATATTGTCGAGATATTAGCAGTGGCGATAGTTTGCGCGATCAGGATAGTAGCGGTGAAGTATAAGTTATCACTACCAAAATTCTATGCCTGAGCCGAAGCTTGTCCTTTCTGTCAATGAAAGTAAAAAATTATTAGGGTTAGACCATCTCCGGGCATTTGCCATAATATTCGTTATGCTGTTTCATTACCAATTTTTTGGACATCCGGCGTGGGTAAACAAGATTGCGAGGTTTGGCTGGTCGGGCGTCGACCTGTTTTTTGTACTAAGCGGGTTCCTGATATCCGGGCAGCTGTTTGCCACCATTGCTAAGGGTAAAGAGGTATCAATAAAGGAGTTTTTCATAAAGCGCTTTTTCAGGATAATTCCACCTTTTCTTGTAGCGGTTATCCTGTATTTCTCATTGCTCTCTGTGCGTGAATGGGGGCATCTCTCACCTCTCTGGAAATACTTGACCTTCACCCTCAACTTTGGCCTCGACCTA
>DATHLW010000468.1:0-7758 GCA_035487675.1 Mucilaginibacter sp.
CCCCAAGCCCCCACTTTAAATAAAACCAGGGGCCCAACTAATAACATGAACTTGAGCATCAACCTTTCCATCAGAGTAGCTATTAGTATCCCATTTAATTAAAATATAAAAATTGTTTTTATCAGAAAAATAGCAAATTCAAATATTTAGTAATAAGATAAGTGTGTCTAAATAGAAAGTATTATAAATAATCATATGGCAGGAAAAATGCAACCACGACTACCTATTGTTGGCGACAATACCCAGGAATAAAATAAAGTTACCAAATTCTTTATCAGTAATAATATATAAGTGAAAAACGTAAAATTGTCATTCAATTTTAGAAAAATTGGGAGCTAATATCTCATCCGTCTTGAAAGCTATTTTCAACGTCAATCCATCATGGTTCTGAATTTCCAACGTACCGTTCAACTGCCTGCATAAACCTTTGATCAGGGTTATGCCCATTGAATTATTTGCATCAATATTAAAATTCACGGGTAAGCCTACGCCATTATCAGCTATGACCAATAAGTATTCATATTCTTTAGTTTGACGTAAAATGATCTTGATCAGGCCACGCCCGCTGTCCGGAAATGCATACTTGATTGAATTCGTTATTGCTTCATTCAAAATAAGGCCAAAAGGAACAGCTTGATTAACATCCAATCGAATATCCTCCACTTCGCGCTGAAAATCCAAACGATTGGCCGTATCAAAACAGCCCGTCAAATAACCAATCAGTTCCTCGATATAACCGCGCATGTCAATCAGTGTAAGGCCGCCTTCGGACTGATAGAGTCTTTGATGGATCAATGCAATGGATTGCATCCGGTGTTCACTGTTTTGAATAGCATTCAGCGCTTCTGCATTATCAATAAAGGAAGACTGTCTTTGTAACAGCCCCGTAACGATCTGCAAATTATTTTTTACGCGATGGTTTATTTCGCTGATCAACCATTCTTTTTCCCTTAACAATTGATTAAGCGAAGCGTTTTTTTGATTTACCTCTATGTCTTTTTGTTTTTTTATGCTGCAATTATTATAAAGAAGAACCACAATCAAGACCAATACAGCTATACCAACATATAGGAAATAACGTATCGCATAGGCCTGACGTACTTTATTTTGCCCTATAAGCCCTTCTATCTGTATTAGCTTTTCTTTTTTAATTGTTTCAATCTGTATTTTCAATTCGTTAATTAGTTTGTTTCTACTCGAAGTAATCAAGGAATATTTAAGCTTTATATAATGGCCGTAATTGATCATAAAATCATACTGCCACTCCATTTTTTGCAACAATTTCACCCGATTGTTATCGGGATTACTTTTGTTAACAAGTTGAAATGATTCAGCTTTTGGTTTTTCTCCAAAAACCGCTCCCGCAAAAAACAGGGAAATTCCAATTACTAATAAGGTCTTAAGCATATATATTTTATTTGAAATATCTATTACTGTGCCATGTTATTAAAACATACCTGGACCATAGAAGCCTGGAAGGGTTAAATGCAAATAATTGATTATTAATGGTTTGCATTTAACCAAGCGCTGGTGGAAAATCAAGAAGTGATAATGAAATACGATCTGCAAAGTAACCGCAACTATATATCGTTGTTGGACAGCGATATATAGTTGCGAATTCTTAATCATTAATATCCAATATCTTATTGTGTTTGTTCAGCGGAATTTTTCAAAAAGATATTTTATTGTTAAATGGCTTTATGTACTGCATCCGCTATTGTAAATTTTAACAGGTACAGTTTAAAAAGGAATCATTTTTGAGCCCTTATAACACTTAGAGTTTGTTGGGTAATCCCTAAATACGAAGCGACATCCCCAAGTGGCACCCGTAATAAAATGTTTGGATAGTTGTCTATCATAGACTTATAGCGTTGTTCTGCTGTTTGAAACTGCAACGAAAAAAGTTTATCCGAAAATTTTTTAATTGTCTCGATTGCTGCAATAAAGGCGAGATTTTTGAATGCGCCGATATTATTAAATAAAGCATCAAATTCCCTGAAATGAATAGTCCTTAATGTAATTTCTTCAAGAACTTCCCTACCATAGGGATCAGTTTTGTTAAAATAAATACTCTCTAATGACATTATGAAGCTGTTTTCACCAAAGAAGAAATGAGTGATATCTTTCCCGTCTTTGCTATAAAATGTACGGAGCATACCCTTTTCAATAAAATGGACTTTTTGAGAACGGTTACCCGGGTCGGCCAATGTAATCCCTTTAGGGTAAAATTCCCGTTTGAAAGCAGCGTCAATTATGCTGCTTTCCTCCGCACTAAGTTTTACTTTGGTATTTATATATTGGATTAGTTCCATACACGCACAAGAGCCTATAGTCTGATTTCCAGTCAAATATACTGTATAAATACACTGAAGTAAGTATTTAAAAAAACAATTTCAGGGCCGATTATTTATTACAAGGATAAATTTACAGGTGAAAACCTATTATTAGTTCGTCCCCGGAAATGAACTGAGTTTCTTTAAAGCGATCCTTTGTTGTGAAGAGTTGGAAACTTTAGATTAGTCGCGATATTGTTTTTTTAAGTAAACTCAGTTTTGTATTATAACGAATTCTACATATCATTATAAATAAGTGAATTAAGAGAAATTACGAAGCCGCCAAGAGCCTAAAGTCTGCTAAAAAGGGTGCAAAACTTCCCCTACGAGCTACGAAAAGCAATATTGAAAGATGCTAAAACACTGCAAATCAAAAGTTTGTATGGCTTTTTTGTTGGTGTCAAAACACCATTTTATGCACCAAAACCAAAGCGCCATTACCTGATGCAATTATTGAAAGAACATAACGTCAAGGTAAAAGCATGTATAGGAAAGGGTTTGAAGCGAATACATTAATTCATCCGCCTTACGTTATTGCTGTTTAAGCGTTGAAAATTGCAAGGATTTGTTTAATGTTGTCCAACTAATTAGTCATGGTGTATACTAATTGTTTAAGTTATGAATTCATCAACCTTCAGATCTGGATAGGTTTTAACCTTCTGATGTTCAAGTTTAAATTGTGTGGGCGTTATGCCGGTGGTCTTTTTGAACTGAGTGGACAAATGAGCAACGCTGCTATAGTGCAGCATCCATGAAATTTCGGTAAGATTCAATTCATTACGCCTGATCAATTGCTTCACAAATTGAATTTTGTGTAAAATAATAAATTGCTCGATGGTGATACCCTGTATTTCTGAAAAAACATTAGCAAGATAAGTATAATCGTAGTTTAGCCTGGCGCTGAGGTATTCAGGAAAATTTGTTTTTTTCGGGTTATCAGAATGATAGATAACTTGAGCAATTACGTCTTTAATTCTTTCAAATAAAATATTCCTTTTACTATCCAAAAGTTCTAAGCCATAATTTAGAAGCCCAGTTCCTATAATGTGCATTTGTCCTTGTGAGATATTGCCGTATACTTCTGCTGTTCCCTGATCAACGGAAATGCATTTTAACCCGGCCTTTTCTAATTCTGCTTCAACTATTAATTTGCAGCGTGTGCTAATCATGTTTTTTATAAATATTCTCATTAATTCAATCCTTGCAATTCAAGTGCCTGAATGTAGTTTTTAATTAACCACCTCTACTTTGTTAAATAAGTATTTATTATTAAATAGCCTTTGGGAGCCCACAAATACACAATGATAGTATTTAATTATAAATTAAAAAAAAATCGGATTTTGGGCATTGTACAGAATTGTGCTTAGTATAAAGGACTCTTTTTCGTCTAACAACTAATATTTTCTATAATAAAAACATTTTAAGGGTACAGTAAACGGTCGGGGGAAAATAATGGGTCTGATAATGCTGACATTTAAAGATATTAGCAGGGTCATTACTTCTAATACTTCGGCATTCTGTGAATTCCAATTCTTAGGTACTGACGATAGTGTAGTCGCTTGATTACGCGGCAAGGCATTAATGTTTGTTTTTACGTGTAAAATGCTGAGCAACTTAATAGTTCTTAATGTAACTGCAATGTGATTGAAGAATCCCCGGGGAAGTTCAGTATGGCCTTTTGATCTGTTTAAATTACTGGCATATGGAAAGGCCAGACAGAACTCTTCATTCTCTGTAAAATCCCAACGTTTATTATACTAAACAAAACAGGAGTCTGCTAAAGCCTCATTGAAGTCTGTTTGATTTGGAGAGTGTGTGAATTATATAACATATTCCCAAAGTTATGTAACATCAAGCACATGCGTATAGCCTAGGTTTGTTCGGCCTGAATTACCATCAAAAACAAACAGGAAAATTAAACATCTACTATTTATTAAAAAAATCATTATGAGTGAAAAACTTACTTTAATTGAGTATGCTTCTGAATTTTTTCAAAATCGAAAATATTCCAAAACACACAAAATTATATTGCCCATTATACTGTTATTGTCCGTTTTTTCAACAGGATGTAAAAAGGACAATTTTAAGGGAGAAGTCAAAGGGGTCTGTCCTGTAGTAGTTTCTACCGACCCGATGGACAAAGCGGTTGATGTTGTTCTTAATAAAGTGATTTCGGTAACCTTCAATACCGCAATGAATCCGGCAACTCTCAATAGCACATCATTTACGATCAAACAGGGTGCAATAACTGTTCCCGGAACTATAGCACCTACGGCAAATGCAGCAGTTTTTACCTTTACGCCAACGGCTGCGCTGTTACCGTTTACGGTGTACACGGGTACTATCACAATTGCTGCTAAAGATACTTTTCGTACTTCCCTGATCAGTAATTATGTGTGGAGTTTCACAACTATTCCCCAAGTAACATTATCATCAAACCCTGTTGCAGGTGGAACAACAACGGGAGCAGGGACATTTGCTCAGGGCTCTGTGGTTGCAGTAGGCGCTATACCAAATGCAGGTTTCACATTTACCAACTGGACCAACAACGGAACTATAGTTTCAACCAGTTCAAGCTATCAGTTCAAAATAGCAGGTAACAGCACCCTGGTTGCGAACTTTGCCGCTGTACCCCCGGGGAATTTTGCAATAAATCTCTCGTCAAACCCTGTTGCAGGTGGAACAACTGCCGGCTCCGGCTCACATGCCTCGGGCTCTTTGGTAACCGTAACAGCAACTCCCAATACCGGGTATGCCTTCATTAACTGGACAGAAAGCGGTGTTATCATATCAACAAGTCCTAGTTACTCGTTTATGCTGAATTCAAACAGGACCTTAGTAGCGAACTTTAAATTGATAACAGCATCACAATTTGCGGTAATATTATCGTCAAATCCGGCAGGAGGTGGAACAACAGCCGGAAGCGGTTTATATAATGCTGGGTCTTCAGTTACCGTAACCGCGAATCCAAGCATCGGTTATACATTTATCAATTGGACAGATAACGGCGCTATAGCATCTACAAGTTCAAGTTATACGTTCCCGTTAAATGCAAACAGAACCTTAGTAGCTAACTTTTCACTGATAGCCGGGGTTGGCCCCGGTCAGGTAAACCTTGGCACAGCAGGAGATTTTTCGATTTTAACAAAATCAGGCATATCGACCACGGGCATAACATCGGTTGGCGGTAATATCGGCGTGAGTCCGGCGTCCTCAACCGCAATAACTGGCTTTGGCTTGATAATGGATGCGAGCGGCCAGTTTTCGCACACACCTATTGTAACCGGAAGTGTTTTCGCTGCTGATTATTCGGCTCCCACACCTGCTAAAATGACTACGGCTGTAAATGATATGCAAACCGCATTCACTACTGCTAACGGCTTGGTAACGCCTGCACCTATTGTTGGCTTATATGCCGGTGATATCAGCGGCAGAATTTTACCTCCGGGCTTATATAAGTGGAGTACAGGCGTTTTAATATCAAACGCAGGCGTAACGCTTACGGGCGGCCCGAACGATACATGGGTTTTCCAGATATCACAGGACCTTACGGTAAATAATGGCGCTATTGTTACACTTTTGGGTGGCGCACAAGCTAAAAATATCTTCTGGGTAGTAACCGGCCAGGCGACGCTTGGCTCCAACGTTGATTTCAGCGGGAATATCCTGAGTAAAACGCTGATCTCTCTAAATACCGGCGCTAAAGTTACCGGTAAATTATTGGCACAAACAGCAGTTACATTAAATGCCAGTACGGTAATCCAACCCTAATTTACAACGTCAAATTAATGGCCAGGTAAGTCCCCTCAGGGGGATTTTACCAAAGCCGAATAAACAAACGATCAATTTAAAAGAAGATATCAAATGTTACCTACAAATAAAATAATTCAAAAATATCTTGCCTGCTCGCTAATGGTGCTTTTAGCCTGTACTACAGTTAAGGGGCAGACTACGCAACCAACCTGGTGGTTCGGTGTATCAGGCGCAGCAAATTTTAATTTTTATGATGGAACAACGCAGAGGCTTGATAATTCATTAATCGTGCCATCCGCTTTTCATAAAGGGAACGGCGTGCGCCCTTATGGGTCAGTCCTGGTTGAATATCGCCCGGGGCGTATATGGGGACTAATGCTGAATGTGGGCTATGATGGTCGCGGAGCAAAGTTAGACGGCGTTATAGCTTCATGCGATTGTCCGGCTACATTAAAGACTGATATAAGCTATGTTTCCGTTGAACCAAGCCTGCGTATAGGATTTAATTCATCCAATCTGTACTTTTTTGCAGGACCACGTATAGCATTTGGTTTACAGAAAGATTACTCGTACACGCAATTAAAACAGCCGAACACCAATGGAGAATTGAGCGCGATGCATAATACTATACTATCAGGTCAGATTGGTGCAGGATATGATATTCCTATTTCTTCAGCAAACAGTGCCACTAAAGTTAGTCTTTCACCATTTGTGTCCTATCACCCATATTTCGGTCAGGAGCCACGCAGTATAGAAAGTTTGTCTGTATCAACAATAAGGGCAGGTATAGCCCTTAAATTTGGAAAAGGCCATAAATCAAGCAAGACCGTTGTAAAAAACGCAGCGATATTAGCCATTCCGGTACACGAGGTGACATTTTCAGTTCGTGCACCTAATGCAATACCGTTACAACGACAGGTAAGCGAAACGTTACCTTTGCTTAATTCTGTGTTCTTTGACGAAGGATCGGCGGAAATTCCAGGCCGTTATGTGATACTTACCAAAGGCCAGGCAGGTGGGTTTAAAGAAGAACAATTACAAAAAGAGCAGTCGAAAAACATGACCGGCCGTTCAGCAGGGCAATTAAATATGTATCATAATGTATTGAATGTTTTGGGTGACCGTATGCGATCAAACCCTGGCACTACCATATCATTGGATGGAGCCTCTGCAAAGGGTCCTGAAGATGGCAAAGTGCTTGCTGAATCAGTAAAACAATACCTTGTACTTGATTTTGGTATTAGCGGTTCAAGGATCGCTACCAAGGGCAGCAATAAGCCACAACCTCCATCAGAACAGCCGGGTGGTAAAAAGGATCTCGTGCTTCTTCGTGCTGAAGACCGCAGGGTTGATATTGAAAGCTCTTCACCTGAATTGCTGTTGCAAGTGGGTGGCGGAATGATGAAACCGGTTCAATATACTGCCACGCAGGTAGACCCGTTAGATAGTCACGTTGTTTTCACGGTAGATTCTGCTAAACAAAACCTTAAGTCATGGTCAATAGAAGCTACAGATTCAAAAGGAACTGTTCAGCACTATGGACCTTTTACAAGCAACAAGGAAAGTGTTCCGGGCAAAACTATTTTAGGAGACAATCCCAGCGGAGACTATAAAATAGTGATGGTTGGAGAGAGGATAAACGGATCAACTGTCAGGAAAGAAAGTACAGTTC
>DATHLW010000469.1:0-11593 GCA_035487675.1 Mucilaginibacter sp.
TTTAAAAAATAAATTTGCGTAACCAATTGGTTTCGTATATATTTGTAACCGATCAGTTACAAGTCTGATCAGTAAGTATGAGAAGAGACGTATTCCAGGCCATAGCCGACCCCACACGGAGGGCCATCATCAATATGATAGCTAACCAGCCTATGAATTTAAATGCAGTGGCTGAACAATTTGATATAAGCCGCCCGGCTATTTCAAAGCAAATAAAAATATTGACCCAATGCGGGCTGGTCACCATAAAGCAGCAAGGCCGCGAACGTTATTGCGAAGCCAAACTCCAAAAGCTGAATGAGGTTTCAGAATGGATAGAACAATACCGTATTTTCTGGAATAAAAAATTAGATGCATTAGAAGATTTCCTGGCAAAAGATGCAGATAATGGAAGCACCAACAAACCAATTAAACATAAAAAGAAATGAAAAGCGAACCATTTGTAATTGAGCGCACACTGAACGCCTCGCCCGAAAGAGTATGGAAAGCAATTACCGACAAAGACCAAATGAAACAATGGTATTTTGACCTCGCAGAATTTAAACCAGAAGTAGGTTTTGAGTTTAGTTTTGAAGGAGGACCTGATGCAGAAACGCGCTATCTGCACCTATGTAAGATAACCAGGGTAGAACACGGAAAAGTATTACAATACAGTTGGAGATATGACGGTTACGCGGGAAACTCTTTCGTCACATTTGAACTGTTTCCAGAAGGGAGCACCACAAAACTTAAACTTACGCATGAAGGGATTGAAACATTTCCATCTGATAACCAGGATTTTGCAAAAGAAAATTTTGTTGAGGGCTGGACCTATTTTATTGGTAAATCAATTATTGAGTTTTTTGAAAAACAAGCATAAACATTATGAAAGTAATTCTGACAAGCATCCTGGTAGATAACCAGGACAAAGCGCTTAAATTTTATACTGAAGTATTGGGTTTTATCAAAAAGACAGAGTTCCCGGCAGGAGATGCAAAATGGCTCACTGTAGTTTCACCGGATAGCAGCAATGATGTCGAAATATTACTGGAGCCCAACTGGAACCCGGCCATACAGATAGATGGCAAACTGGCAGCAGGCGAATACCAGAAAATGTTATTAAATGCAGGTATCCCGGTTACTACTTTTGGCGTTGATAATACAGAAAATGAATATGAAAGGCTGAAAGCTTTAGGCGTTAAGTTTACCATGCCACCAACCAAAATGGGGCCCGTCACTATAGCCGTATTTGATGATACCTGCGGTAATTTGATTTCGATTGCGCATCGATAAATTTTATTATTTTGTCGCATACCGCCCTATAGTTTGTCGTAATCAAAACTCTTAGGATCGATTAAGTGTTTATAACTTTACATTATAAACCATTTAATCGATCCGTTATGTTTATAGATAAAAAAGCATTCAGCAGTTTTTCGGTTAACGATATAGAGAAGGCAAGGGATTTTTATCAGAATATGCTCGGCCTAAATGTTCAGCAAATAGAAATGGGCGGCGGATACGGATTACTCGAGCTTGACGTCACAGGTGGAACAAAAGTGATGATCTACCCAAAGCCAAATCATACCCCCGCTACGTTTACGATCCTAAACTTCCCTGTCGATGACATCGAAAAAACAGTTGATGAACTCACAGCAAAAGGTGTAAAATTTGAGCAATATGATATGGGAGATATCAAAACTAACGAGAAGGGTATTGTTTACAGCAATGGGAACGGGCCTGATATTGCCTGGTTTACCGATCCGGCAGGAAATATAATTTCGGTAGTAAAAAATTCCTGATCAAAGCATACGCTTTACGATGCGCAGTTTATGGGTGTACCGCTTTAATTCTTCCGAATAAATGCCCTGGCCGTCTATCCGGTCGATTTTTACCCTACCCGATGCATGGATGATCTGCTCATTATTCAACATAATTCCTACGTGCGTTATTTTACCTTCGGAATTATTAAAAAATGCAAGATCGCCTAATTTAGCTTCGGCTAAAAAGTCGACCACTGTCCCCTGCTCTGCCTGCATCCAGGCATCTCTTTTCAAATCAAAGCCACGTAACTTAAATACGGCCTGAGTAAAACCCGAGCAGTCTATCCCATAATGCGTGCGGCCTCCCCATAAATAAGGTGTATTAAGAAATGATTTTGCTACTATATCCAAACTTGCTGTTTCGCCTATTTCTCCTATTATCTCAAACTGTTCGTTATTGATTTGGCAAGTAGTACCTTTTAAGAATACCAATGAGCTGCCAACAGGCAGATATAGTACGCTGTTGTCCGGCTTTTTCCAGGCTTGTGTTACAGCACGGTAAGTGATAGGCGGCGGATCCTGCTTGAGTATATTGTAAGCAATGTGGCCTAACATAGCAAATTGAAGGCGGCCTATCCAGCCCGCATAGTTATCATTTGTAGTAATAACTTTAACCCATCTTTCCGTCCATTCCAATATCTCAAACGTCTCGCCAAATAATATTTGAGAAACCTGCTCACTTCTGTCGCTTGATTCGGCTCTGAGGGGTATTACTGCTAAATTACAAATGCCATATTCCATTATTACGGTGAAGATTTAGGGCCTAAAAAATCTTATACAACTATAGTTAAAATTTTCAGTAAAAAAATAGGGGAATGTATAAAATCACACATTCCCCTACATGTATTAACAATACTTTTTATTATTCGTTCATGTGTAACCATTCTTTTTTGGCCAGCAACTCTTCTTTTGTTTCGCGAACATCCTCATCATCTACACAACAATCAACCGGGCAAACCGCGGCACACTGTGGTTCGTCGTGGAAACCAACACATTCTGTACACTTATCGGGAACTATGTAATATATATCGTCTGACAATGCAGCCTGAGTTTCCTCTGCATTTAATGTATTGCCGTCTCCAAAATCAATAACACCTTTCAAGCCCGTACCGTCCGAAAAACGCCAGGCAGCACCAGCATCATAAATAGCGTTATTTGGGCATTCAGGTTCACAAGCCCCACAGTTTATGCACTCATCGGTGATTTTAATCGCCATACTTTCTTAATATCTTATATTCTAAACTTACCTTTGCCTCGCTAAACAAGCATGCAAATATAACAAAAAAACACTTTAGGGGTTTATTTCCCTACCATTTATATGTCAAAATTAGATAAAAACTACTTAATAGATGTATTTTCTACGTTAGGTACACAATTAAGTTGCCCCGACGAACAATTAAATGCCCTGATAAACGACGAATATCATTACAACGCCTGGTTTACCCCGACCAGTGTTGCGCAAGCCATTAAGGCAATAGGCCAAATGCTTAACAAGGAAGACCTTCTGACATGGCTAAACAGATACGATCTGAATCAAAATAAAGAAAGTAAGAAGGTTGGATTGATCCTGGCAGGTAATATCCCCCTGGTCGGTTTTCATGATTCGCTTTGTGTATTAATTACCGGGAATCATGCCCTGATAAAAGCATCAACCCAGGATGCAAGACTAATAAAATATGTGTTGAACATGCTGGTGAAGATTGACCCTGCATTTGAAACACAATTCAGTTTTGTTGAAAGACTGGAGAGTTTTGATGCTGTGATCGCTACCGGCAGTAATAATTCTTCACGCTATTTTGAATATTATTTTAGCAAGGTGCCTAATATCATCCGCAAAAACCGCAATAGTGTAGCAGTATTAACTGGTGATGAAACTACTGAACAGCTTTACAATCTGGGCCGTGATATTTTTGATTACTATGGATTAGGCTGCCGTAATGTATCCAAATTATTGGTTCCAAAAGATTATGATTTTGTTCCATTTTTTGAAGCGATAGAACCTTATCAACCCATCATCAACCATCACAAATACAACAATAATTACGATTATAATAAATCCATCTACCTGGTAAACAGGAACAAACATTTGGATAACGGATTTTTATTGGTCACGGAAGATGAGCGGATGGTCTCTCCCCTGGCAGTTGTATTTTATGAGCAATACCGGGATCTGGCATCAGCCGAATCTTTGCTTGCCCGCGAAAGTGAAAATATACAATGTATTGTAAGTACCGCACCGACAAAGGCAAGCAACCAGGTGGTTGGTTTTGGCAAAAGTCAGCAGCCTTCGTTATGGGATTATGCCGACGGTATTGATACCATGGATTTCTTGACAAAGCTTTAAATAAACGATACCTTTGAGAAGTTCATAGATCATGGTTCATAGATCATAGTAATTTGCTGTCGGCTATGAACTATCAACTATTAACCATGAACTAGCATGTATATTATAAAAGTTAAAGGCGTTGCCAAAATACCCGATTATGTACAGTTGCGCGACGACAAGTTTACGTTGCTGGCTTATTTCAGGGTCGACAGGCCGGATAAATCGCTGGATAAGGTGGGATTAGGTAACAAAACGGAATATATCATGAATATTATCAAAGATCTGCCGTTTGGGCAGATCTTAAAATTAGAATTATAAAATGATAGGGAACTCAATTATAAAGCTCAACAACGTTGATATTTTTCAGCAAAAAAACCTGGTATTATCCAATGTAAACCTGCATGTGGATAAAGGCGATTTTGTATGGCTGATTGGCCAGACAGGTTCCGGGAAAAGCAGTTTACTAAAGGTCATCTACGGCGAACTGAATCTTGCCGTTGGTGAAGGCCATGCCTGTGGATATGATCTGAAGAGGATCACTTCAAAAAATATTCCTTTCTTGCGCCGGAAATTGGGCATCGTTTTCCAGGATTTTCAATTGCTTACTGATCGCTCTGTTGAAGATAATCTCCGTTTTGTAATGCAAGCAACTGGCTGGAAGGATAAAAAACTGATAGCTGAACGGACGCTTGATGTTTTGGAAAAAGTTGGTTTGCGTTCAAAATTAAAAAAGATGCCTCATGAACTATCAGGTGGTGAACAGCAGCGTGTGGTAATAGCACGAGCGCTGATCAATGACCCTGAGATCATTTTGGCAGATGAGCCTACAGGCAACCTCGATCCTGACACTTCCGAAGAAATCGTGTTTTTATTAAAACAGATCGGCCAATCGGGCACAGCTATCCTTATAGCTACTCACGATTATCACATCATCCGCACCTTCCCTTCACGCATTATTAAATGCGAAAGCGGGAAAGTATTAGAGGATGTGCAGATAGCTTAGTCAGTTTGCAGTTTTGAGTTTGCAGTTGGCAGTAATTGTGATGTCATCTATGACAAACATTTGCAAACTGCCAACCGACAACTGCCAACTTAAACAACACGTGTCAATTTTTACCGTAATAAATAAATGGTTCTGACAGTCTGTCCTGAAAACACAAATGGCAGGATACTTGATTTGCAGAATTGAATCATGAATTTTAATGATATGCTAAAGAAAAAAAAGAACGAACACATAGAAGGCGAAGAGCATTTGAACGATGTTATTGAAGAAGGTACTGCGGCAATCGAGGCTGAGCCAACGCCCGAAGAACTCATAAAGCAAGAGCTTTCAATAGCTAACGACCGTTATCTGCGCCTATATGCCGAATTTGACAATTTTCGCCGCCGTACTGCAAAAGAGCGCGAGGAAGCCAGGAAAACAGAAGGCAAAGATGTAATAGTTGCCTTGTTACCTGTGCTTGATGACTTTGACCGTGCTATTCGCTCAATGGAAAACTCAACCGACGTTACCGCCGTAAAAGAAGGGGTTGTATTGATACAGAACAAACTAAAGAATGTGCTTTCGCAAAAAGGGTTAAAAGAAATGCAAGCTATTGGCACAGCTTTCGATCCCGAAATACATGAAGCTATCACCAATATACCTGCCCCCTCGGATGACCTGAAAGGCAAAGTAGTTGATGAAATGGAAAAAGGCTATTACTTAAATGATAAAGTAGCCCGCTTCGCGAAAGTTATAGTTGGGAACTAATGACTGAATTATTGATTTATTGAATTATTGATTTTTAGGGAATGTATCGCCTATTCAATAATTCGATAATTCAATAATTCAATAATTGCACATACATGTCAAAAAGAGATTATTACGACGTTTTAGGCGTTCAGCGTGGTGCCGATGCTGAAGAGATCAAGAAGGCCTATCGCAAAATGGCGATCAAGTATCACCCGGACAAAAACCCGGGTGACAAGCAAGCCGAAGATAACTTCAAGGAAGCAGCCGAAGCTTACGAGGTATTGAGCAACGCTGAGAAGCGTCGCCGGTACGACCAGTTTGGCCATGCAGCCAATGCGCAATCTGCCAATGGAGGCGGATTTGGTGGTGGCGGCATGAATATGGAAGACATATTCAGTCAGTTTGGTGACATATTCGGCGGGGGAAGTCCTTTTGAAGGATTTTTCGGCGGCGGAAGACAAAGCGGAGGTGGACGCCGGGTACAGCGTGGCAGTAACCTGCGTATTAAAGTAAGGCTCACACTCGAAGAAATTGCCAACGGAACCGAGAAGAAAATAAAGGTAAATAAACAGATCATTTGTAAAACTTGCGAGGGAACAGGTGCGAAGGACCGTTCGTCTGTACAAACTTGTAAAACCTGCGGCGGACAGGGTGCTGTGCGCCGGGTAACCAACACTATACTGGGTCAGATGCAAACTACCAGTACCTGCCCTACCTGTAACGGCGAAGGAACTACCATTACTTCAAAATGTACGGTTTGTCATGGTGATGGGGTTATTCGCGGTGAAGAAACTATCAGCATTAATATCCCTGCAGGTGTAAGCGAAGGCATGCAGTTAAGTATGAGTGGTAAAGGCAATGCCGCCCCACGTGGCGGTGTACCGGGCGACCTGATCATCCTGATTGAAGAAATACCGCACGAAACCTTAAAACGCGACGGCAACAATATCATTTATGATCTGCATGTCAACTTTGTTGATGCAGCATTGGGTACAAGTGTTGAAGTGCCTACTATTGATGGTAAAGCCAAGATCAAGATCGAACCGGGAACACAGGGCGGCAAAATATTGCGTCTGAAATCAAAGGGTGTCCCTGAAGTAAATTCCTACCATCGCGGCGACCAGCTGATCCATATAAACATCTGGACACCAAAAGCATTAAGTCGTGAAGAACGCGAATTGCTTGAAAAATTGCAGGATTCGCCGAACTTTAAACCAAGTCCGGGTAAGAATGAGAAAAGCTTTTTTGAGCGGATGAAAGAATATTTTGAGTAAGTAGTCCGGAAGTCCGCATAAGTCGGAAAGTCCGAAAGAAAACTAAAGCCCGGGATCAATTTGATTTCGGGCTTTTTAGTTTTTCTTTAATCAAGTCTCTTAATTTAGTTATAACTGTTTTCAATATAATTGACGTTTCGTAGGAGTTTATTTTTTCATGATAATATTTGCTAATCAAAATTGTTTCAGGCTTAGAAAATATTTCATAAGTATAGGTATTAAAGTAAATTGATAAATTAACTTCAACATTAAAATTATTAGATGGGTTTTTAAATTCAGAAAAAGAAAACTTAAAATTAATTTGTTTAAGATCTAGCTTTTCGTCTTCAATTTTCTTGAATAAAAACTTCAACTTATGAGTATAGTAATTTGAATAGCCCGCGCCAATACTACTATTATAAAAGAATGCATCGAAATTGATTTTTTTGCCAAAAAAAAACTCCTCAAACTCTTTCGATTTTACATCAATTGCAACTATTAATTTATCTATTTCAGTATCTAAAATAAATTTTGAATTATTTCGTGATCTTTTTTCTTTGATTTTAACCTCATCTTGCAATTCCATTTTAAACAAGGCTATTTCTTTATCTAGATCTTCATCCTCATCAATATCGCCTCCATTGGCTGCTTTTAAATACAACTGCAGAGAACTAATCAAACGTTCAGCAATATATTCAACAAATGGCCATGCATCACCATTATCTGCCCTACTTAATAAAGCGTAGTAGTTTTGCCTGTCATCGTTTTTTATAATAGTAGGAGTATATCCATGCTGCATTATGATGAGGTTCATCAATATTCGTGACATCCTTCCATTCCCATCGTCAAATGGATGAATCTCAACAAATTTGTGATGAAACAATGCAGCTATTACAACAGGGTGAACAGTTTTAATTTGAACTGCCTCTGCATACCATTCCATCAATTCCTGCATTTTGGCTGGTGTCTCTTCAGGGGATGAATAATAATGTATTTCGCCGGTAGATGTTTTTACATGGTTAGGTAACACCTTGTATTCTCCTAATGTAATTCTTTTAGTTGTTGGTAAACCATCAGCTGTCTTCGCCTTAACATCGTAAGTCTCTACCAGGATCATTTTATGCAGATTGCGTATGTCTGCTTCAGATAACGGCCGGGTATCTTTTACTATGGATAATAGGAAATTTATTGCTTCATTATGCCCGCGTATGTCCAGATGGTCTTTTAACGGTTTACCTTTAGCTGTAATGCCTTCCATTAAAAAAGCAACTGTTTCTCCATAATTTAAGCGGTTACCTTCAATAGCATTGGAGTGATAATTCCATTCCAATCGTAGCTTTTGCATCACCTTGCCTTCTACATCTTCGTGCAATGGGCGCAAATCGTCTATCTGTTTTTTTAGTGCATCGACTTCCGTTAATATATCGGTTTTACTAAACTCTGTTTCCAGCTTAAAATCCATTTTTAAAGATATAAAATTACTTACAACCTTTACCCTTTCACCTTTTGGCTTTAACCTTCAAACCCGGCTGGTGCATGATCAATTCATTAATCAATTTTTCCACTTCTTTATAATCCACCTTCTCAACCAAATACGCCTGTCCATTACCGCTATCATCCCAGGTGTTTTTACCATCATCGGCGACTATCATCTTACCTGCATGTAAAGTATAAAACTGCGAATAACCTTTTATAGCAACCAAAACAGCCGTTTCGTCCCAGCTTTTTCTACCCAATGAATCCTCTTTGGCAAGTGGGATAGAAATCCTGAACACATCCTTCACAGGGTCGTTCTTTATCGTATCATTATGGATCAGCGGCAACCCTGCCAATATTTTTGCACCAATCTCAAAACCACTGAAAATAGCCTGTGTGGGCCAACTGGAAAACACATTTTGCGAAGCCTTGGCGTCCTTCATCACATTAAATTCATATCCCGACGGAAACTTGCCCGCCATGCATACCAATAGTTTTACTTTTTTTGCAATCAATGCTCTGCCGTTTAGTTGGGAATACTCATCGGTCCCAGTGTTTAACAGGTTAGAAAGGTTAGTTAAAAACCCAACGGTCACGATCGTTACGCTATGATCAGGTTGCGAAGCCAATACTTTACGGTAAACTTTCACCGCATCGGGCACCTCATCATTACTTTTTATTTTGTGCGGATATTTAACCAGTAAAGTATCGGTCCAATGCTGCCAGTCGCGCAGGTCCAATCCATTAGATTTGGGTATGCCAATCGGTATATTCTGCCGGTTAAAATAAGTATTGAATACATTCAACACTCCTGCAACACCTTCGTATTTTGTGCTGGCTACTGTTGCGAGTATTTTAGCATCGCCCTTATCGGCCAAAGCATGCAGAATGGCTATTGCTCCCACATCATCATAATCAGGGCCCATATCGCTGTCGAAAATGATACTGACAGGCTTTGCAGCCTTTTGTTGGCCATAGCAAACTGTAACTAAAAGAATAAAGATCAATAATAGTCTGTAGCGCATGACTTAATATTTAGGTTCTTTGGAGTATGCGCTAAATTATTACTTTTATCATAAATCACCCTGATTATTTCATTGGTTGATTAATACCCAGATCGTAACAAACCATTACAAATTCTATCTAACAGCAAAACTGATCCCTATATGCTAAGCATTCGGCACATCGAAAAGCAATACGCAGGGCACAAAGCCCTGAGCGATGTAAGTTTAGAAGTTGAAAGCGGCCAGATATTCGGCCTGTTGGGCCCGAACGGAGCCGGTAAAACTTCACTTATCCGCATTGTCAATCAAATTACTGCACCAGACTCGGGTGAAATTTACTTTAACGGCGAAAAGCTGAACCAGTCGCACATCAACCGCATTGGTTACCTGCCGGAAGAACGTGGTCTCTATAAAAAAATGGAGATCGGCGAGCAGATGATCTACCTGGCGCGATTGAAAGGGTTAAGCCGTGATGAAGCCCAGAAAAGATTAAAATTCTGGTTCGAGAAGCTGGGAATGGAAACCTGGTGGAAAAAGAAGATTGAAGAATTATCTAAGGGGATGCAGCAAAAAGCACAGTTTGTAGCTACGGTGTTGCATGAACCGGAGCTGATCATACTGGATGAACCTTTCACCGGTTTTGACCCGGTAAATGCTGAATTAATAAAAGATGAGATACTGGAACTGAACCGCAAAGGCGCTACTATCCTATTCTCCACCCACCGTATGGAATCAGTTGAGGAATTGTGTGACTCAATTGCCCTGATCAACCTTTCTCATAAAATATTAGATGGCAAAATGAAAGCTATCCGCAACTCCTACCGTAACAATACTTATGTGGTTGAATATGGCGGCGAGAAACTCGGCTTTAATGGCCCACAACCTTTTGAAGTATTAAGTGAAAGCATTGATGATGACCGCCATACCATTAAGATCAGCCTGAAAGCTGGTAATACTGCTAACGATGTACTACAATATCTTATCCCCAAAGTAAGCGTCCACATGCTGCAGGAACTGATACCAAGCATGAATGAAATATTTATTGAGAACGTAAACAAAAAATCTGCCTGAACATGAACAAAATTTTTTTGATTATTCAACGAGAATACGTTACACGGGTAAGGAAGAAATCCTTTATCATCATGACCTTGTTGGTACCAACGTTTATTGCCGGCATGTTTTCCTTAATCGCTTACATAGCTAACGATAAGGACCAAACAATGCATATGGTGAGCGTTATCGACAATACAGGCGATTATATAAATAAATTCCAGGATGAAAAATTCCTTAAGTTCAGATATACAAACAGACCTGTAGATGTTGAAAAAAAGGATTTAAAAAATGATAACGACCTGGTGCTAAATATCCCATCAAACAAAAAAGACAGTGTTCAGCTTTTTGCTAAGAAAAAAACTACTTTGACATTGTCTGATAACATACAGAGGCAAATGAATGATATTGAATCAGGATATAGCCTTGTAAAAGCGGGCATCGATACGGCGCAACTTCACCGGATAAAAAGCAATATTGTAATTAAAGCAAGTGAGTTAACTGATACTGGCGAAAAAAATGCAAGTATCGGCTCTGCCTATGCTTTGAGTTTTACCGGCGCCATCCTTATTTATATGTCCATATTTATTTACGGTGCACAAGTGATGCGTGGCGTGATCGAAGAAAAAACGAGCCGTATCGTCGAGGTGATCGTGTCTTCTGTAAAGCCATTCCAATTAATGGCAGGGAAAATAATTGGAGTTGGTTTGGTGGGGCTCACCCAGTTCATACTATGGATCGGCTTGTCTGCTGGTATAGGGTATCTTGTAGGCCAAAACTCCCATTCGATGAGCGGGCAGTTACAGACATTTATAAATAATCTTGGTTCTAATGCCGTATATGAATTAAGTTGTTTCATATTCTACTGGCTCACCGGTTTCCTTTTCTATAGTTCACTGTTTGCAGCAGTTGGCTCGGCAGTAGATAGTGAGACCGAAACTCAACAGTTTATG
>DATHLW010000470.1:0-2101 GCA_035487675.1 Mucilaginibacter sp.
CAAAGACAATTTTCATCACAGGAACAAGCACCGGGTTTGGCAAATTAACTGCCATTACTTTAGCAAAAGCAGGACATAGTGTGATAGCCGGCATGCGCAGCATAAAGGGAAGAAATGAAGCCGCTGCAAAAGAATTATCTGCCTTATCCAATATCGAGGTAGTAGAAATAGATGTAACCAGCGACAATTCGGTTGAAACAGCATTTGATACGGTATTGGCAAAATACGGCCATATCGATGTACTGATTAATAATGCCGCAGTAGCCGGTTACGGTTTATTGGAAGGTTATTCCATTGACCAGGTAAAAAATATGTTCGAGGTAAATTTTTACGGTGTACTCCGTACCTACCAGGCTGTGTTGCCATCTATGCGCGAAGCAAAAAACGGTTTGATCATCAATATTACTTCGGGGGCAAGTGGTCATACCCTGCCATTTATGATCCCATACCTGGCTTCTAAATTTGGAGTAGAAAGCATCACCGAAGGTTTACAGGACGAACTGAGTGATTATGGTATCGAGAATGTAAGCATTCAACCGGGAGTATACCCTACTGAAATGAACAACGGCAGCAAAGCAGGTGTACATGCAGATAAAGCGGATATCGTTGCAGAATACGGGGAAGCTGCTACACAAAAGTTCAATACCATGGGCACAGCCTTATTCAGTAAAATGGCTGAATTCAAAATGGATCCTCAAACCATTGCAGATGGCATACTGAAGCTGGTCGAAATGAAAAAAGGTTCACGTCCCTTACGTTTCCCACTGGATGCTGTGGCACAAGGCACCGATCAGGAATTTATTGATGCCCGTGCCGCTATCAAAACAAAATGGCTGGCTAAATACAGCAACTGATTTATAACAACTATTGATGGATATGATCAAAGTAGCAAAAAGAATGTTTCCAAACGGTCTGGTAGATATCTATAAGCCATAAGTTTTGAGTAACAAATTCTGATTTATAAAAAAAGCAGAAGCCTTCAGATTAAGTTCTGAGGGCTTTTTACACATGCTCTTTCTTAAAGGTAGCAGGTGATGTGCCGGTATGCTTTTTAAAGTAATTACTGAAATGGGCCATCTCGGCAAATCCCAAACGGTAACCGATCTCCTTAATGGATAACGTGGAGTGCTGTAATAAGGATTTGGCTTCGGCTATAGTTTTTTCTGCAATCCAGGTACCGATGGCCTTGCCGGTTTTGGTTTTGATCACATTGCTGAGGTAGTTGGGGTGAAGGCTTTGCGTATCGGCATATTCCTGGATACGAAATATACGGTCCGCTTTCCCGGTGCTGATATCACGGTAATGTTTCTCTAATAATTGCTTAAACTTTTTGACGATCTGCGAACTGCGGTTCCCTTCGTAAATAGGGTTATAATCCAGCCAGAAATACTCCTTTATTTTTAATAACAATACAACGAACAAATTAGCAATTAACCTGGTGCGATAAGGGGAATGCGAGGTATATTCTTTGTGGATCTGTAAATAAAGCCGCTCGAACTCGGCAAATACTTCTGGTTTTATGACTCTGCCGGGAAAAGTTTCGGCCAATAGAAACGGGAACTCTTCAAATATATCGGCATGGACGTTTTCTTTCAGGAATGATTCTGTGAGGGTGATTAGGTAAACCTCTTCTATTCGTGTCCATTGGTATGCTCGGATATGCCCGGGGTTGGTAAAATAGATGGTACCGGGTTGTGTTTCAAAAGCATGGTCATCAATGGTATACCTGGCGTTCCCATCTTTTGCAAACAAAAAAACAAAAAAATTTAAACGGCAAGCAGGTGAACTGAATGGTATTCCGCCACTTATATCCTTCAGATTGAAAATGGTAAAATCGGTCCGCTCATCGATCAGGTCGGTCGAAAAACCAAGATGACGATACTGGTCATACAGCGTATTGAATATCTGGATCTTCCCTTCTTTCATTATTTACCCTGCGGTTCTTAGAATTATGCAATTCATGCTTAGGATTTCGCAATTCTACGGTTCGTATTGTCTCCACCTTTGTATTGTCATTAAACATAAGCAAAAAATGAAAACACTAGAAAACAAAGTTGCACTGGTAACCGGTGCTTCAAAAGGAATCGGAGCAGCAATAGCT
>DATHLW010000471.1:0-2510 GCA_035487675.1 Mucilaginibacter sp.
GTGAAAACCTGTTATGGTAAAGAATAAGTTTGCAAACTGGTGTGCGTAGGTGGTTGATGGTGCGCCATGGAAAAGCGTTTTCAATTCTTCCATACTCGGTATCGCCCCCCACCAAAAGCCTTCGCTGTGCAAGTGGTTCCACTCTAAAGCCTGGCAACTTAAAAACATTAAACCACCGATGATGGTACCGATCATCCACCACACAACTTCTTTTTTAGAGTTACGGTGGCCGGCTTCGACAGCCAGTACCATAGTAACGGAGCTCATGATCAGGATAAAGGTCATCAAACCAACAAATACCAGTGGTGCGCCATGCTCTATCAATCCCGGCACCGACTGGAACACCAAATCTGGTGCAGGCCATGCATTTGAACTGAAACGTAACGCACCGTATGAGATCAATAATGATGAAAAGGTAAATGCATCCGAAAGGAGGAAAAACCACATCATCATCTTACCATACTCTACAGCGAAAGGCGATCTGCCACCCGCCCAGGGCGTTGTCTTAACTTCGTCTATTTGTGATACAGTTGTACTCATTTGTACTTAATTGTTGGGTTATTAATGTTGGTTCAAAAGTAAAAAAACATATAGATATATCCATATAATATCGAGAAAATGCCAAAATATTGAGGATATTTCCATTCGATATAAGTTTATAGCCTGTGGCTTATTACGATAGCTGGTAATTAGCGCCCCAATAAGGAATAATAGCCCGGCAAAAATGTGCAATATATGCACACCTGTTAGTATGTATATAAATGACCGGGCTGCATTCGGATTAACAAAATAGATACCCATCTTCTTAGTCAGGATGTACCAGCCATCAAATTGTATGGCACAAAAAATAATGCCCAGTGCAAACGTTAACCACAAAAGAAGGCGTTGTTTTCCAAATTCCAACCTTTTTGCTGCCCTTGATGCTAAAAATAAAGTTAAGCTGCTAATAATAATTACCGCTGTGCTGTATCTAAACACATCGGGTAATATTACATTTATTCCGTGCCCTTTTCCGCCCACATATACGATAAACCCGCTGGTAAAAGCAGCAAAGATCATAAACGAGGCGAATACAAATAACCACATTACAAATTTTTTGGGTGCCAGGTTTAACCTGTCTTTTTCCTGCTGTATCTGAGCCATCATATCATTTTCCTAAAAAATCAAACAAAAACATTAATTGTACTACCGGCAAATAAAAAAATGAACCGAACATCAGCCTTTGGGCCGATTTGATATCCCGCTTCACTAAAAGCATGAAAGCGAGGTACAAAAATACTAAACTGCAAACTAATGACACACCACCCACCCAATATCCTCCAAAATGATAGATAGTAGGTAATAAACTTACCGGCACTAAAATAACCGTACTGATAAATGTAATTATGGCGCTTAACAGATCGCGTTTACCCGTTGGTAGCAGCCTGAAGCCGGCCAGTTTATAATCATCATCCAAAACCCAGGCAATGGCCCAGAAATGCGGGAACTGCCATATAAACTGGATACCAAAAACAATCAGCGCGATTGAGTCAATCTTTCCATTGCCCGCTACATAACCAATAAGTGGCGGCAATGCGCCTGGTATAGCTCCAACAAATACCGCTATCGGCGATAATCTTTTTAGCGGCGTATAAGCAAACGCGTATAATAAAATAGAGAAAACCGAAAGCAAGCCGGTCGGCAAATTCAAATAACCTAACAAATAAGTACCTACCAAAGCCATAAATAGCCCTAATATCAATGCCTGGCCCGTATTCATATGCCCGGCAGGGATAGGGCGGTCTTTGGTGCGCTTCATGAGCTTATCCAAATCCTTCTCGATGATCTCGTTAAAACAGTTTGCAGCTCCTGTTACCAGGAAGCCACCTATTATAAGCATACCCCAGTGTGTCCAGTTAATCACGCCATGTGTTTCAGCATTTGCTTTACTTCCTATCAAAAAGGTAACTGACGCAGAAAAAACCACAAGAAATGTCAGCCTGAACTTGATCAGCTTTGAAAAATCCTTCCAGTTCATTTGCTCACCCCCTGTCTGCTGGCTGATCGATATAAATTCAGCATTAAATAAAACTGTGCGCCAAACATTAAACTCGCCAAAAGGATATGCAGCATTTGCGCAACCGGGGGCAACGATAAGTATGAAAGAATAATCCCCGTTACAATTTGCAGCATGATGATCAGAAAATTGAAGCTCATCAACTGTTGTTGAATTGAGTGCCTGCTAAAATGGCGGCGTATCAATGCATAAAGCATTACGTTGATTATCAATACCAATACAGCTACATCACGATGCTGTAAAAATACCTGGCCGGCGCTGTTCACCCAGCCGTCCCGGTAACCACTCAGGCGTGCTGATACAGCATCTATTTTCTCTCTTACTTCTGTACCAAAGGTGATCTGTGCTATACTGATCAAAATAGCCAGCAAAGTAATGATATGAATTATCGGGATGGTATTGAGTCTTGGCTTACCTTCTACTTTAGCCAAATGATACGTGTAAATACTTAAAG
>DATHLW010000472.1:0-3076 GCA_035487675.1 Mucilaginibacter sp.
TTCTTTCTGGATTGCCGCTATCGCTTTAGTGGCTTCCATGTCTTCCTGTTCAAAAAAGGAAAGCACAGCCGTTATAAAACCTGTGATCCCCCCTTCCCATCCGATTGCCGCCGGCAATATTAGCGGTTTTGTAAAAGGAACATTATTAACGGGCTTAACTTATAACGTTACGGCAGACATCAATGTTAAACCAGGTGACACGTTATTGGCTCAACCAGGAGCGATTATCGTTGTAAAAAACAATGCACAGTTTAAGATACAAGGTGTATTTCAGTCTTTGGGTACACAGGCAAATCCTGTAACTTTTGATTCTGATACGCATACTCCGGGTTCATGGGGCGGTTTTGCTTGCGATAGTGCACAAGCAGTAACTGTTCACTGGACAAAAGTATTTAATACAGGTGGCCCGGATAATACCGGTAGTCCAAGGAGAAGTTTTGTTATAAGCAAGCCCATAAAGGTTGATATAGAAGATAGCTGGTTTGAAAATGGCCAGGATGATGGTATAAGTTTATTTGGCGGTGCACAGATCACTATTTTAAGAAACACTATTCAATCTGAGGGCAAAGGTGACGGCGAAGCTATTAATATTAAAACAGGTGCAATAGGTGTCGTGGCCTATAATGTGATATTCAGCCAGGCTGGTACAGGGGTAAAGTTAGAAACTGCTGCTGTAATAACAACAGCATCAACCGATGTTGATGTATATAACAATACCATGGTTTCATGCGGATGGAGAAGGGGCGCTGCTGAGCCAGGTAGGGGAGTTTCTTGTGGTGTAAGTGCAAAAGGGAATGTATATAACAATATCATTGTCAATTGTTATCATGGTTTGGAAATATTCACCGATGATGGTGCTGGAAATGTTAATTACGGTTATAACTTATTTTATTCATCTGCCGATACTTTCGTAGATAATACACCGTTGGCCTTAGTTCCTCCGGGCCAAGCTATAACTGTTAATTTGAGAGCCGGTTACTATCCTGCGGGGGCGATTGGTGTTGCTCAGTCGACTGATATCATTTCTACAAGTACTTCAACAGGCAACCCTATGTTTAAAAGCTTTGATGGCTCATTTTTGAACCCTAATGGGGCCGTTAATAATAATGATTTTCATTTACAGGCAGGTTCACCGGCTATAGGACACGGAAACACTACTTTTACTTTGCATAACCCAACTTTAGCAGGTGGTACAACTCCTGATGCTGACATGGGCGCTTACCCAACAGACGGAAAAGGAAATCAACACTAAATGTTTCCAGAATTTGAATGCAATTTGGCATTGTCCAATAAAAACCAAAACGATGAAAACATTTAAAAAAACGATTAAATTAATTTCTTTCGCCTTGCTTCCTTTATGCGGTATGGCCCAGAGTCCGAACTATGTAGCTGATAAGACTATTCCTCTTACCGGTAACGGCGGTTATGATTATGCCTTTATTGACCAGGCTAATCATGTTTTATATGCTTCGCACGGTACTACGGTTAACGTAGTCGACCTGAAAACCGAAAAACAAGTAGCCGTTATCGAAAACATGAAGGGAGTTCACGGTATTGCCGTATCAAACGAGTTGAACCGCGGCTTCATCAGCGATGGAAAAGGCAGCGCCGTTATTGCGTTCGATACTAAAACATTCAAAACTATTAAAGTAATTCCCATAACCGGGAAAGATGCTGACGGTATTATTTATGACCCGTATTCAAAAAAAGTATTTGTTTTTGAAGGTGATGATAATGCGGCAGTAGTTGTAGATCCGAAGGAGCTTAAACAAACCGGCTCGATCGCACTTGGAGGCGCCCCGGAATTTGCGGTGTCTGATGGGAAGGGATTGATCTACAATAACCTGGAGGATAAAAACAGCCTGAATGTGATCGATGCCAAAACGTTGAAGGTGATTAACAATTACCCGCTATCACCTTGCGGCGGCCCGACCGGTTTGGCGATTGACAAAGATAATCAGCGCCTGTTTACTGTTTGCCGCGAAAACAAAGGCATGAGCGTAATCGATATCACAACCGGTAAAGTGGTACAAACATTGCCAATTGGCGCCGGGGTTGATGCGGTAATTTATGATGCAGCAAACAAGTTGGTGGTTGCTTCCAATGGTGATGGTACGGCCTCAATCTTTAAACAAAATTCAGCGGATAGCTATACACTTCTTCAGACATTAAAAACCCAGAATCGTGCAAAAACGATGGCTATGGATATGTCGACCCATAAGCTATATTTCCCGGTAGTAGACTTCCAACCAGGTACCAGAACACCAGTACCTGACAGCTTTAAATTATTGGTTTATAAACTCTAAACAAATCTTTGTGAAACGTAGAGATTTTGTCAGAAATACAGCGCTAACAGCTATCGGGGCATCATTGCTTGCCCCGATAGAAGCGCTTGCTGCACCAAGGGTAACCGCACTGGAAAGTGAAGACCTTACCTTACTGCCAAAGATAAAAGATGATTATACACTCCATTTTATGGCAGTAGGCGACTGGGGCCGTAACGGCGAATATGACCAGGTGGAAGTGGCAAAACAGATGGGACTTTGGGGAGCAGATCATCCGAATGATTTTGTGATCTCAAACGGTGATAATTTTTATCCAAAAGGTGTGGTTAGCGAATTTGATCCCCTCTGGCATTACTCTTTCGAGAATATTTATACGGCCCATTCATTGCAATGTGATTGGTACCCGGTTTTAGGCAATCATGACTATCATTCTGATGTGGATTCGCAGATACGCTATAGCAAAATAAGCCGTCGCTGGAATATGCCCGCCAGGTATTATTCAAAAGAGATAAGTATAGGCAAGGGAAAAGAAGATGAGGACGCTGCTAAAAAGTCAGGTGTTAAAGTGGAAAAGGGAAAGGAAAAAGCTCTGCTGGTGATGATAGACAGCGACCCTTTTTTGCATGAAGCGATGACGGGCTATGTGGAAACGCAAATGCAATGGCTCAATGAAACCTTGTCAAAAGCATCTGACGATGTGAAGTGGAAGATCGTTATTGGCCATCACCCATATTATACCGTAGGGCCGCGTATTGAAAACTATGATACGCTAACCATGCGCAAAGCATTGA
>DATHLW010000473.1:0-2394 GCA_035487675.1 Mucilaginibacter sp.
CATCATCCCAAATAGAAATAGCTATAGGCACCTGCAATACACCGGCTGCATTAAAGGCCTCGAAAAATAATCCCTCTGAAGTTGATCCATTGCCTATGGTACCAAAAGCAACCTCATTACCATCAACCGAAAACTGCTTCAGGTATTCAAGCTCTTTATTTTGACGATATAGTTTTGATGCATAAGCCAACCCCAGCAAACGCGGCATATGGCCTCCGGTTGTTGATATATCCGAAGCACAATTCAGGCTTTCTGCCTGGTTGGCCCATGTACCGTCAGCATTCACATAGCGTGTGGCAAAATGACAATTCATTTGACGACCTGCTGATGCCGGGTCCTTATCTATATCAGGGTTGGCATATAATTGGGCAAAAAACTCATGGAGGTTGCTCATGCCTGTTGCAAACATGAAGGTCTGGTCGCGGTAGTATCCAGCGCGCCAGTCACCCGCTTTGAATGCTTTAGCCATAGCCAGTTGCGCCACTTCTTTTCCATCGCCAAAAATTCCAAATTTAGCTTTTCCAGTGAGCACCTCACGCCTGCCGATCAAACTGGCCTGCCGGCTCTCGAAACCAATACGATAATCGTTGAACACGATCTTCTTGAAATCGTCAAAACTCAGTTCAGAAGCATTAAATTTACTTGTAGCACTTATTATGGTTTCGGGCATAATAATATTTTGTTAGGGTAGCAAAATTATAAAATTCTATTTTGTATTTATCATATGTAACACACAAAACACATTGTCCGTTTAATAGTTTTTAATTTGCGTTAAACCTTTTATATTTGTATTAATCAAAACGAAAGTATGAAAAAAATAATGTTACTATTCGCGGTAGTTTTAGGTTTTGCCTTTACTGCTTCGGCGCAAGATAGTGAAAAAGCCGAATTTAAATTTAACGAGGAAAAGCACGATTTCGGAAAAATTCCGCAGGGCATTCCTGTTACTACTGTGTTTGAATTTACCAACATCGGTAAAGAGCCGTTGATCCTTACGGATGTGAAACCTACATGTGGCTGTACAATAGCAGATTACACCAAAACCCCTGTAAAAAGTGGTGAAAAGGGCGTGATCAAAATCACTTACAACGCCCAGGCTGTGATGCCGTTTAATAAAACTATAGTAGTTACCTCAAATGCTAAAACTCCAACCAAATATTTAAATATTGTGGGCGAAGTAGTAGCAAAGGCACCACCGACAAGTAGCAAGTAAGAGTTCGTCAATTAAGACTTTTAAGACCTCCCGACAGAACCAGGGGGTCTTTTTTTTTACATTGATTTTACTTTTACGAAAAGGGACGGATTTTTTAATTGAATACCTTAAATTATCTTTTACTAATTTTGCAACATGCCAAAAATTTCAGAAAAAGGGCTGCAAATGCCTGCATCACCCATACGCAAGCTTACTCCATTTGCTGATAAAGCTAAACTGGAGGGTAAGAAAGTTTATCACCTTAATATCGGTCAGCCGGATATAGAAACGCCCGAAGGGATGCTGAACGCCATTAAAAATATCGACTTCAAAGTTTGGGCCTATACGGCATCAGAGGGTACTTTAGCATATCGTAAAAAACTTACAGAATATTATAACAAACTGGGATACAACATCACTCCTGATAATATATTGGTAACTACAGGCGGATCTGAAGCCATTACCATTGCGATGATGACCTGTCTCAACGCTGGTGACGAGGTGATCATCCCTGAACCATTTTATGCGAATTATAATGGCTTTGCCTGCCAGAGCGATATTGTAGTAAAACCTATTTTATCTTACATAGATAATGGTTTTGCTCTGCCTCCTATCAGCGAGTTTGAAAAACTGATCTCTGAAAAAACCAAGGCGATCATTATCTGCAATCCTAATAATCCTACCGGCTACCTTTATTCGAAGGAAGAAATGGAAGCGTTGAAGGCTTTGGCATTGAAGTATGATCTGTACCTGTTCTCGGATGAGGCATACCGCGAGTTTTGCTACGATGGGCGTTCTTTTATTTCGCCTATGCATTTAAGCGGATTGGATGATAATGTGATCGTGATGGATACGGTAAGCAAACGTTACAGCGCCTGCGGTGCGCGTTTGGGCTGCCTGATTACTAAAAATAAAGAAGTATGGTCGACAGGCTTAAAATTTGCACAGGCACGTTTAAGCCCGGGAATGGTTGAACAAATTGCAGGAGAAGCAGCTGTTGATACCCCCGACAGCTATTTTGAGGCTGTAAATAAAGAATATACCCATCGCCGCGATACGCTGGTAAAAACATTGAATAATATGGATGGCGTTTATTGTCCTAATCCGGGTGGTGCATTTTACGTTGTAGCCAGGTTACCAATTGATAATGCTGATAAATTTTGCCAATGGATGCTGGAAGAGTTTAGCTATGAAAACCAAAC
>DATHLW010000474.1:0-2305 GCA_035487675.1 Mucilaginibacter sp.
CTCCGGGGTCAAGGTGATCTTATTTTTCGAGATAAAATATCCCGGATAAGAGCTTCTTAAGTTCGAAACAGATTTGCCGTATTTGGCTAAATGCGTCAGAAACAAGGCAATCCCAACCAAAGCATCACGGCCGTAATGTAGTTCAGGATAAATCACTCCCCCATTACCCTCACCGCCTATTACGGCATTTACTTCCTTCATCTTGTTTACTACATTCACCTCGCCCACTGCCGCAGCATGATATTCGCCGCCTGCTTTTTCCGTTACATCCCGCAGTGCACGTGTTGATGAAAGGTTAGATACGGTATTACCTTTTTTGTTTTTCAGCACATAATCAGCAACCGCAACCAAGGTATATTCTTCGCCAAACATGTTCCCATCCTCGCAAACAAATGCCAGGCGGTCAACATCCGGGTCAACAGCGATACCCAGATCAGCCCCTTTTTTCACTACTTCGTTTGAAAGCGCTATCAAGTTCTCAGGCAACGGCTCGGGGTTGTGCGGAAAGTTGCCGTCGGGGTCGCAATATAATTGATGAACAGTTTTTACGCCCAGTGCTTTCAGTAAAGCTGGAATAAATATACCCCCTGTAGAGTTAACACAGTCAATGACGATCTTAAAATTGGCTTTGGCTATAGCCTGAACATCAACCAATGGCAACGCCAATATATGGTCGATATGTTTTTGCAGATAACTATTATCAATGGTGATCTTGCCAAGATCATTTACATCGGCGTATTTAAAGTCGCTGTTCTCAGCAATTTCGAGTACTTCTTTGCCATCAGCATCACTTATAAATTCACCCTTATCATTCAATAATTTCAGGGCATTCCATTGTTTTGGATTGTGGCTCGCGGTCAATATAATACCGCCCGCCGCCTGTTCCCACGGAACAGCCACTTCAACTGTTGGCGTGGTAGAAAGCCCCAGATCGATAACATCGATACCCAAACCCTGCAATGTACCAACCACCAGATTATTAACCATAGTGCCCGACAAACGCGCATCCCGGCCTACTATGATCTTTCTTTTCCCTGATCTTTTTAAAGCCCAGCTACCATATGCAGAAGTAAATTTTACGATATCCAATGGCGTTAAACCATCCCCTGCAGCACCGCCAATGGTACCGCGTATCCCTGAAATTGATTTTATTAAAGTCAAAGCATTAAATATTTGTCTGCAAAATTAAAAATATTTGTCCGATCGCAGTACAAAATCCGATTGCATAAACCTTATTTTGATAAATAGCTATATTTGTGACCCTACAGCAACACTATGGCCAACGAATGGTTTTACGACTGGTTTAATTCTCCGTATTACCATCTCTTATACCATAAACGTGATGATGCCGAAGCTAAGTATTTCATTAATAATTTACTTTCAAAATTACACATCCCTCTACATTCCAGGCTTTTGGATATTGCGTGTGGCCGGGGACGGCATGCTATTTATTTAAATAAACATGGCTATGATGTTACAGGGATTGACCTTTCTGTCGAGAACATCCGTTATGCCAGGCAATTTGAAAATGATTCGCTAAGGTTCTTTGTACATGATATGCGGGAATTATCGTATGACCGGTATTTTGATGTCGCTTTTAACCTTTTTACAAGCTTCGGATACTTTGAAACAGATGAGCAGCATATCGGTTCGCTTATCAACTTTTATAATGCATTAAAACCGGGTGGCATGCTGGTGCTGGATTATTTCAATAGCAACAAAATATCGCAAAAACTAATTGCCAGCGATGTAAAAACTGTTGAAGATGTAGAGTTCCATATCCAAAAAACCATCAGCGGTAATAAAGTAATTAAAATCATCTCATTCGATCACGGCAACGAAAGCTATACATTTAAAGAATTGGTGAGCACATTTACGGAGGCCGATTTTATGAGATTCTTTAAACAAAGTGGTTTTGAAATAATAAGTACTTTTGGCAGTTATGGACTGGATGCGTTTGACGTTGAACACTCGGACCGATTAATATTTATTTGCAAAAGATCAGATGCTTGAACATCTTATACAGCTCGACCGGCATATATTTCATTTTATTAATCACGACCTGACCAACCCGTTTTTTGATTGGCTGTTGCCGGTTTTACGGAATGCCCGCACGTGGATACCGCTGTATATTTTCATACTTGCATTTTGCCTGTGGAAATACAAGAAAACAGGTGCCCTGATCGTCATCTTATTCGCGCTTTCTGCAGGCTTTGCTGACTTTACGAGTGTGCATTTCATGAAGAATAAAGTGCAACGGCTCCGGCCCTGCCGTGATCCTGTAGTCTCGCAAACTGCTATCATC
>DATHLW010000475.1:0-3291 GCA_035487675.1 Mucilaginibacter sp.
AAGTATAAAAGAATGATTAAATATACGTATAAAAAAAATTTAATCAGCAACTTATTGTTTCATGCCCTTATAAGTAGTAAACTCTGTTTGATGGTGTTTTGTTTTGATTTATCTTTTTCTAGTCTACGCACAGTGCCCTGGCCGCATCAGATGCCACCTTTCTTGTTTACTTTTTACGAGAAATTTTAAAGCTAACTATTTACTTCGACCGTATAAACTTTATAGTGCCCTTTCCATGAGACCCGTTCTCAATAGCACCATACATCGTGTCTGCATCAACCTTCAGTTCTACTTTGTCGAAAGCTACTGTTCTTCCAGGCTGTGGTAATGTTTTTATTATTAACTTGCCCTTCTTGAACATTCCCGTGACAGGAATTGGATCATTTTCGCTTGGCCCGAGCCAACCAGTCACATCCTCACCGCTTTGTGAAAGCGCCCCTTTCCCCATAATCGTCCCTTCTGCCACAGAAATTGTGACTTCCCATTTTCCTGTAACATCGATCTTTGTACCTGGGGGGCGTTGAACACTACATGAAATGTTGGCAGAAATAATAACAAAAATGGGCAAAAGTTTAAGTAAGAATTTATTTTTCATACTAAATCTGTTTTGATGTTATTGGGTTAGACGTTAGGGATTTGCACAAAGGTTACACCTATTTTAAAATATTTATTTTTTGAACACCTGAACAAAAAAGCGCCCCGGCTCACACCCCGGGACGCTCCAATCAATCACTCACACTTATCAAATTATCCTCTTACACGGTCATTATGTTTTTTGCGATAGATGGCACGGCTGGTGCGGTTCTCCTCGCGGCGCAGATGCCTGCGCTCGGCGCCTGTTACGTGGCCATCGGCCTTTGCCATACGCTTATCGCGGCTTATTTTTCTTTCATCGGCACGCAGGTGACGTGCTTCGTTTTTAGTTAGTTCGCCGCTGCGAACTCCCTGGTTAATACGGCGCTCCTGTGTATGTTGCCTGTGGTTAATTACAGGGGTGCGGGTTTGTGCATTTGCAATAGAGGTAAGGGCTAACATAGCAACTAAAGCACCTCCTAATATTTTGATATTCATAATTTTCAGTTCTTAATTATTAGTATTGGGTTGTTTTAATAATAGATTGGGTTTTGTCGAATAGGTTTAATTGAGGTGGTTAAATATTAGTTGATTGGGTTGATTAAGTTGGATTGGGTTGATTAAGTTAAGATCACCTATTAAACCTAATCAACCACTCACTTAATCGAACTTTATCAACAGGGAAATCGCTTTTAAATTTCTTTGCCCTCTTCCGTCTCTGCAGGGTCTCCTGAAAGGGACCCTGCGTTGTATGCACTACCTTTTAATCAACCCAATACTCCCTAAAATCCGTTATTTCTACGTGTGGATGAAGTATCTGTCTCAGCAGGGTCTCCTGAAAGGGACCCTGCGTTGTATGCACTACCTTTTAATCAACCCAATACTCCCTAAAATCCGTTATTTCTACGTGTGGATGAAGTATCCCAAGTTCATACAAAGCTGCGCTGCTATGTGGATAGTCGGTGAATTCGTTACATAGGTTCCATTTACCACTAACCGGATTATGATGAATATAATCGAGTTTCTGATAAAGGAATTTGAATGTATAAATTGGTTTAGCATCAAATGAAGTCTCAAAAACCTTATGTAGTTGTCCTTTTGCCTTTTCCTTATCTGTAACTGCCGACGCCAAACGACACAGCAACTCAGAATTACCGGACCCCTTCAATTTTTTAATGATGTCATAGGCCATAAACCGCTTTCCGTTCCCGATGACTTTATTCAGGTTGATATTGTCTTTCTCCAGATGAAATAGAAAATGGACATGATTAGGCATAATAACAAATGCCATCGTTTTGATGCTATACTTTTCGCTTATCAGCTTGAGCCATTTATAAACCAGGTGATAGGTATCCGTTATTTGAAAAAGAGGGATCCAGTCGTGATTGGTAAAAGTGACAAACCATGTGTTATCTGTGATCTGGTGTTGGGTTCGGGTAGCCATTCCGTAAATATAAATGGTTTAGGGTTCCTTTAACGCAGGGTCCCCGTTGGGAGACCCTGCTGGGACGGAACTTTATCAACAGGGAAATCGCTTTTAAATTTCTTTGCCCTCTTTCCGCGCAGCGGAGAGAGGGCCGACCAGCGTAGCGTAGTCGGGGTGAGTAGTCGACGTAGTGCATTGACGTCAATGCCGCCTCATTAGTACTCACCCGATCATCGCTAAACCGCTCGATCACCCTCTCTTCGCTGCGCGCAAAGAGGGTGAAATAGTTGATTTATTTAAAAGCGATTTCCCCAACTCAATCAACTAAATTATCACATATAAATATTTTTACCTTATGTTTGCTGCTTATTGCCAAACAGGCAAATGGACACAATAAAAAGCTTGTTTAGTTTCAAATGCTGAGCATCAACGAGATCAAAAAACCTATTGCTGCTGATATTGATGCTTTTGAGGAAAGGTTCAAATCCTCAATGCAAAGCTCAGTTCCCCTGCTCGACCGTATTACCCATTATATTGTTAAGCGCAAGGGCAAGCAGATCAGGCCGATGTTCGTATTCTTTTCGGCCAGCATTTGCGGTGGAATTACTGATGCAACACACCGTGGGGCGGCATTAGTTGAACTGCTTCATACAGCTACTTTGGTTCATGATGACGTGGTGGACAACTCTTACCAGCGTCGTGGGTTTTTCTCCATCAATGCCCTCTGGAAGAATAAGATCGCTGTTTTGGTGGGCGATTTCCTGCTTTCAAAAGGCTTACTGCTATCTATCGAAAACAACGATTTTGAATTGCTCAGGATCGTATCCGAAGCGGTAAAGCAAATGAGTGAGGGCGAGCTTTTACAAGTGGAAAAAGTGCGCCGTATGGATGTGGATGAACCTATTTATTACGAGGTGATCCGCCAAAAAACAGCTTCATTGATCGCTTCCTGCTGTGCCTGCGGGGCTTCATCGGCCGGAGCTAATGAGGAGACGGTTGAAAGGATGCGTTTGTTTGGTGAGAAGATCGGCATAGCCTTCCAGATCAAGGATGATATGTTTGATTTCGGAACGGACGATGTGGGCAAACCCTTAGGCATCGACATAAAAGAAAAGAAAGTTACCCTGCCGCTTATCTACTCATTGAATCATACCAACTCATCCGAAAGGAAAAGGATCATCAACCTGGTAAAAAACCACAATGACGACCCGAAAAAGATAGCGGAGATCATCCGTTTTGTACAGGATACCGGCGGCCTTCAATATGCCGAAACACAAATGAAAAAATACCAG
>DATHLW010000476.1:0-2740 GCA_035487675.1 Mucilaginibacter sp.
GTTAATGTTGTTGATACCCCCACTCACCGGATATCCGTCAACAACGTACAAAGGGGTGTTGCCATTACTTGCCAAACTACCTGTACCACGTATCAGCACAGTTACATTACCTCCTGGTGAGGCGTCATTATTTGTAACCTGCACACCCGCAGCACGGCCTTGTAAAGCCTGGTCCAGGGTAGTAACTGGCACTTTTGCAATGGTTGCCGCACTAACGGAACTGATAGAACCTGTCAGATCTTTACGCTTGCTGGTACCATAACCAATGGCAACCACGTTTACCTCTACTAACGATCTGGCATCAGTAGCCAGTTTAAGATTATAGGCATTATCACTACCAATAGTTACTTCCTGCGTTACGTAGCCAATAATGCTAAATGTCAGTACAGAACCATTCTGCACCGAAATTTTATAAACGCCGTTTATGTCGGTGGCCACTCCTGTCGTAGAGCCCTTAACCCTAACGTTTACACCAGCTATCGGAGCCCCATCATCAGCGCCCGTAACCTTACCGGTAACTTGTCGCGTTTGTGCAAAGGTGCTCAAGCAAAAACCTGCGCTAAAAAAGAGAATCAGCACGACTCTCTTAAAACTATTTAACTTATTAAACAGTATATCTTTCATCATAATTATTCATTAGTGTTAGTTGTTGATTTCAGGTTTTATTTCTTGTCCCGCAAAAAAACCCCATAACCTGCGTTGAGATTTTCTCTTTCCAATACAATTTCCGGGCACAGGCAGATCAGCTGATCAGCCTGTAGTTTTTTACAAAAATTTCATGGCTCTGATTATTAGGTTTTCCTTCATAAAATGATAGTTTAAGCTGGTTAAGAAAATTGGTTGAACTACTGTAAAAAGACCCTACAGTATTGAAATGTGAAATTACCTGAGTCAGCCTAAGCCCTGTAACAGATTTGTTGCTATTTATACAACAAATGTTTAATTGACATTACCCATTTGTCAGACCAGCATGTATTTGTATAAATTAGCCTTAGAAGATTATAAACCGTTATTTTTTTTATACAGCCATTATTAATACCGATCTTGATTTATGAAGATTTCTTGTCCTGTTGTTTTCTTTTTGTGTCTGCTGATTTTTTGTTCGTGTAAAAAGCATACTTTGTTTCAACAAATACCGTCCTCACATTCTGGTGTCCATTTTTTAAATAAAATATCCGAAAATGATACCATTAACCCATTTGATGTAACCAATATTTATAATGGGGGCGGCATAGGCGTAGGAGACTTTAATAACGATGGCTTACCCGATATTTATTTTTCGGGCAATATGGTTTCAAACCGTTTATACCTGAATAAAGGCGATTTCCAATTTGAAGATATTACAGATAAGGCTGGTGTAGGCGGATTGGGTGGCTGGGGGCGTGGAGTATCGGTTATCGATATTAACAATGACGGCCTGTTAGATATCTATGTATGTAATACAGTATATCCCGATTCCAACCGCCGGCAAAACTTGCTATATGTAAACCAGGGGATGGATAAGGATGGCATCCCTCACTTTAAAGAAATGGCAAAGGAGTATGGGCTTGATGTGCACCTGCAATCAACCATGGCAGCTTTTTTTGACTATGACAATGATGGCAACCCGGATATGTACCTTACGGTCAATGAAGCAAGCGAAAGTTATTACCCCAACATATTTGGAGGTGTTAAACATTCGGCCACCAATTCCAATACCGGAAGGTTATATCACAATGAGTGGGATGCAAAATTAAAGCATCCGGTTTTTAAAGATGTTTCCGTTAAGGCCGGTGTTAATATTCCCGGATTTGGCCATGCCGCTACGATAGTTGATATTAACCGGGACGGCTGGAAAGACATTTATGTAAGCAATGATTTCCTGTCGGCCAATTTATTGTTCATTAATAATCACGATGGCACTTTTACTGAACGCTCAAAGGAATACTTTAAGCATACTTCCTATAATGCAATGGGGCAGGATGTGATCGATATCAACAATGATGGCCTTGCTGATGTGATTGAGCTGGACATGAACCCGGAAGATAATTACCGTAAAAAAATGATGCTGAGCGCAACGGGGTATCAGACCATACAGAATTTTACGCGATATGGCGTCCAACTGCAATACGTAAGGAACACGCTCCAGTTAAACCAGGGGCCAAGGCTCTTGCAAAATGATAGTATTGGCGCCCCCGCTTTTAGCGAAATAGGTTTTATGAGCGGCATTTCCCAAACAGACTGGAGCTGGACACCGCTTGTTGCCGATTTTAATAACGATGGTTATCGTGATGTCATCATTACCAATGGTTTTCCAAAAGACCTTACCGACCACGATTTTGTTACTTATCGTAAAAGCGCATATGCGGTAACTTCAAAAAAGACAGTATTGGATCAGATACCGATGGTAAAGATCCATAACTATGGGTACCAGAACAACGGAGATCTTACTTTTAATGATGCGACTGATCAGTGGGGACTGTCGCTACCTACTTTCTCAAACGGTGCCGTGTACGCCGATCTTAACAATGACGGGGCAATGGACATGATCATCAATAATATTAATGATGAGCCCCTTATCTATAAAAATACTTCCCGCGAACATGACACGGCAAATTCAAATTACCTCCAGATAAAATTTAAAGGAGATAATCATAACCTTAACGGGTTAGGTGCTTGGGCTGATATTTATTATGACCATAACAAACACCAGGTATCTGAAAATAATCCCTACCGGGGTTATATATCAACCGATCAGAAT
>DATHLW010000477.1:0-3282 GCA_035487675.1 Mucilaginibacter sp.
AAAAGCTGCACGAATGGCCACCTCTGTTTTGCCAAAGCCCACATCACCGCAAATGAGCCTGTCCATCGGGTGGGGCGACTCCATATCCTTTTTCAGGTCACTAGTAGCTTTTTCTTGGTCGGGGGTGTCCTCGTAAATAAAGGATGCTTCGAGTTCGGTTTGCAGATAACTATCGGGCGAAAAGGCGTTTCCCTGCTTGGCTTTACGCAAGGCGTATAGCTTGATCAGGTCGCGGGCTATGTCTTTAACTTTTTTTTTTGTGGTTTTCTTTAAACGCTCCCAGGTATCGGTACCCAATTTATTCATTTTGGGGACAGTACCCTCCCTGCCGCTATATTTTGAGATACGATTAAGAGAGTTGATATTGACATACAGCAAATCGTTATCCGCATAGATCAGGCGGATCATCTCCTGCATCTTACCATTCACCTCAACTTTCTCAAGTCCGGCATATTTGCCGATCCCATGATCGATGTGGGTCACAAAATCGCCCGGCTTCAGTTCGCGCAGTTCCTTCAGGGTGATTGCCTGCGAACGCTGGTAGCCTTTCTTGAGTTTATATTTATAGTAGCGGTCAAATATCTGGTGATCGGTATAGCAGGCCAGTTTTTGTTCTCTATCTACAAAACCCTCGCGTATCGAAATACTGATCGGCGTAAACTTTACCGTCTTGTCTAGGTCTTCTAAAATAGCATATAAGCGTTCCACCTGGCGTGCAGAATCAGTCAGGATAAAATTCTGGATATGCTCTGCTTCGTTATTCTTAAAATTATGGATCAGCAGACTGAAATCCTTATTGAATGACGGTTGAGGCCGCATATCAAAGTCAATAACATGGTTAGTTTGATAAAAGAATTGCTTACCAAACTCCACCACCGGGAAATCATGCAATTGATCAGCGATCAACTTTTCATCGGTAAAGCCAAATTTTGGATCGATCCAGTCTGGGTTTTTATTCTTTTCTTCCGAAGATAGCGCTTTCCATAATTCCGTCGCTTTTTTAAATCCGCTTTTGATAATATCCAAAGTAAACTGGACATCCTTTATCCATATCTGCGAACCGGCATCCACGTATTCCAGCAGGGAGATATTATGTTCGGTCAGAAATTTTGATTGTACGTTCGGAACAATAGTGATCGTTTTCACCTGTTCAACCGATAATTGGCTCTCTATTTCAAAAGTCCGTATTGACTCAATAAAATCACCAAAGAATTCTACCCGGTAAGGCAGGTTATGCGAGAAGGAAAATATATCGACTATGCCGCCGCGGATGGAGAATTGCCCTGGCTCGTATACGAAATCAACACGGTCAAAATCATATTCGATCAGGAACTCATTGATAAAGTCTATGCTGAGTTTATTACTTACGGCAATTTCCAGTGTGTTTTTGGCAAGGGAGTCTCTATCTATTACTTTTTCAGCTAATGCCTCCGGGTAAGTAACGATCAGTTGCCCAAATTCTGATGAATGACTCAGTTCATTCAATACCTCGGCGCGGGCCAGTACATTGCTGCTATCAGGCTGGGTAAACTCAAATGCTTTGCGGTAAGATGATGGGAAGAGCAGAACTTCTTTGCCTGTCAGGTTTTCAAGGTCTGCCTGGAAATAAGCGGCTTCTTCACGGTCTGGCAGCACAAATATCATATGCGGATGCTGTAAAAAATACAAAGCTACCGCCACCGCCGCATCTCCCGACCCGACTAAACCACGTAACTGAATCCTGGTATCCTTACCAACGTTGAGCGCTTTGGCCAACGTTTTTACCCGTTCATCAGATTTATAAAGCTCTAAAATATCACGGATGTTCAAACTGTCGCAAATATAGAAAAAAGCTGGTTTTTAAAGCACTAAGCCAACCATTTGTATTAAAAACAGGTAGGTATTAAAAACAAAGTGACGCGAAAATTACTTTTTAAGTATATTGAAAAATAAGTTTAAATAAAACTTATAACACTTATATTTATATAACCATTTAATCATCTAATCAATCGCAAGCTATAATACTTTTTATTGCTGTTGCTATTACCTTTTAAACACAAGAATATTATGAAAAATGCTCTCGTACCCGGATTGATCATCGGAATATTAAGCGGCATATGGTTATTTATTATGCGTAGCATGGGTATTCAATTTAACGACAATAATCCTCATCCAATTGAGTTTGTTTCAATACTAATTCCCATAATAGGATTATATATTGGTGTAAAACGATACAGGGATACTGAATTAGGCGGTAAAATGGATTTTTTGGAAGGATTGGTACAAGGTTTTAAAATATTGATCTTTGGCGGCATATTCGTTGTTTTCATAGGCATTGTTTATATCAATTGGATAGCAAAGGCAGAAGAAGCCAGCTGGAGTGATTTTTCAGGACGCATTTTTGCTGCTTTACTCATAGGCGTATTATCAGCGCTTGCTGTAACTTTGTTATTGATACGTAAATCGGCCAAAGTTGCTTAAACGCTTTTTTTCAAGATATTTCGAACTGGCATTCTGGATAGCGGCTCTGGTTGCGCTGGCGTTTACCGATCCGGCAGGATCAGCCCATTTCAGCCTTTGCCCGTTTAAAGCAATGGGCATTACCTGGTGCCCGGGTTGTGGTTTGGGGCATTCTATATCATGGCTGTTTCGGGGCAATATTAGCAACTCCTGGCATGCACATTGGTTTGGAATACCCGCATTGGGTATTATACTATACAGGATTTGTACCTTGTTCAATCAAAGAGTTGTCCATTACAAGTCTTTTCCAATCTACCGATAAGATACCGCCATTTACCGACACCGGGCGTCTTCCTGCCAATTTTGCCTTTCAAAAATTTTTACTCTATATTAGTTTTGATTCAACTTAAAAACAATCACCATGGACATGTTTCAAAATAATCCTTATATGGGTTTACCGGGAATAAGCCCCGAAGAGCTTAACTTCCTGCAGCAGGCCACTACAGACCTTACAGAAAACCAGCAGAAATATTTTTATATGAACTATACCAGCAAAAGAAAAAGCCCGCAGGATATGTTGATCTTTTGCATTGTTGGTTTATGTTTGGTTCCGGGTTTGCAACGTTTTATAACCGGGCAGGTAGGCATGGGTTTGCTGTATTTATTTACTGCTGGATTATGCCTTGTCGGCTCGATAATGGATTTAGTTAACCATAAAGACCTTGCAATGGATTATAACCAGAAAATGGCATTTGAAAGCCATCAGTTAGCTAAAATGAGCAACTAGTTATAATGGATAACCAATTGGGTAAATACCTGATACTGATAGGCGCGGTCATATTG
>DATHLW010000478.1:0-3346 GCA_035487675.1 Mucilaginibacter sp.
TGGTTAATCACCCGCCTGTAAAAAATGGGGCGCAACCAGCCACGCCCAAAACCGATGGCGGCAGGATAGTCATTCCCAAGCCTAACATTAACACCATGCCCTATCAGCACATAGCTGATACAAACGAATATCAAAAGCAGCTTTTGGCTTTTATTGGCACGCATAAAAGCAATCTGCCCATATCGGCACAGGATAATTATAAGGCAAAACTACCGGGTAAAGTTACAAGCTGGCTGCAAACCACTAATTTTTTACTGCAACATCCTTTTAAATTAATTACCGGAGATGGCATAGGTAATTTCTCATCCAAACTGGCTTTCAGGGTAAGCGGATTAGGTTTCGCCGGAGGGTACCCTAAAAAATATGTGTACCTCGGTCCCGATTTTTTGTCAAATCACCTGGACGTTTATCTCAACTATTTCAGCAAAAACACTGCCCTGCATTCACTTGGCAACAGCCCTGATTCGGTATATGACCAACTACTTGGCGAATACGGGCTATTAGGCGTGATTGCCTTTTTTGTGTGGTATATCGGCTACTTCCTGAAGCATTACAAAGTACTGACCTACGGGCTGCCTATCCTGTTGATGGTGATGACCCTGTTTTTCATAGCCTATTGGTTTGAGCAATTATCTATAATCGTTTTTTTCGAACTGCTGCTGTTGCTCAACATTAAAGAAAATTCGCCTAAAAAACTGTTAACAAATGAGTACTGATCGCCAAAAAATAACCGTGTTGATGCCTGCTTATAACGCAGGCAAGTATATCCGCGAGGCGATCGTGTCGGTATTGAACCAAACCTACCGGAATTTTGAATTATTGATCATTAACGATGGCTCAACGGACAATACAATAAGCGAAGTGCTTTCGTTTCGGGATTCGCGTATTGTGCTGGTCGATCAGGATCACCATGGTATAGCACAGGCACTTAATACAGGTTTAAGGCTGTCAGACTCTTATTACATAGCACGCTTTGACGCGGACGACATTTGCATGCCGGACAGGCTGGAAAAACAATTCAATTTTTTAGAAGATCATCCCGACTATGTAATGGTGGGCAGCGATGCCGAATACATGCTGGAGCAAGGCGATTTCCTGTTTAGCTTCAAATGCATCGCCCATTCTAACGAGGAGATACAGCGGAATATGTATGTGTATTGCCCTTTCATCCATTCGTCGGTGATGTACAAAAGGAATGAGGTGATCCGGGCGGGCGGCTATAATGCCAATGCGCACAATTTTGAGGATTACCTGCTGTGGACCACTCTTGCCAAAACAGGGAAAATGCAAAACCTGCGTGAGCCGCTGATAAAAGTAAGGCTCAACCCTGCATCAGTAACAATTGATGAAAAATGGCGCGGTGAGCGGTTCCGTCAACTAAAACGGGCTGCTACGACCCGGGGTTCCATCACCAACGAAGAAGGCGATGAGCTATTAGCCATTATTCAAAAACAGGATATCAGTAAAATAAAGGAAGGCGCTTACCATGCACTTTGCGGAAAGAAGTTTTTAGCAGATAATTATCAGCCATCGAAAGCGCGCAGGCATGTGCGTAAGGCCATAAGCATAAGGCCGCTCAGGCTGGACAATTACCTGCTGTATGCGGTGAGCTATATGCCCGAATCATTTATCGCATGGCTGCATAAGTTGAGCCCTAACAAATTGTAAAAATATGAATCAAGAGACAGGAAGCAAGAAACAAGAGTCAAGAATCAAGAACCAGGAGTGCATTTACACTTTAGTGAAGCATGAGTGTTCTGCTCACGATCTTATAAAATCATTTTGCTGTTGTCTTGACTCTTGTTTCTTGGCTCTTGATTCTCAAAAACTAATATGAAAGTAGCATTTATAACACGATCGACTTTATTTGATGTACCAGGCGGTGACACGGTGCAAGTGATGCAGACTGCCAAACACCTGGAGCAATTGGGTATAACTGCAGACATCAAACTGTCAAAAGATGAAATAGATTATGCAGATTACGACCTGTTGCATTTTTTCAACCTCACACGCCCGGCAGATATACTTTACCATAGCAAAAAATCGGGAAAGCCTTTTGTGATATCTACTATACTCTGCAATTACACTGAGTACGACAAACATCACCGTAAGGGAGTAGGCATCTTATTCAGCTTTTTGCCGCCAAACGCAATTGAATACCTGAAAACAGTTGCCCGCTGGGTATTAGGCAAAGACCACCTGGCCAGCAAGGAATATTTGTGGAAAGGCCAGCATCGTAGTATTACTGAAGTATTACAGCGTGCCTCCATGGTACTGCCTAATTCGGAGTCGGAATACAGTCGTATTATCAAATCATATCCATGCAGGATAAATCATGCGGTAGTTCCAAACGGCGTTGATCAGAATTTATTCAGGCGTAATATATCGGTCGCAAAAGATCCTAACCTTGTATTGTGCGTAGCCAGGATAGAAGGCATCAAGAATCAGCTCAACCTGATCAAAGCGCTCAACAATACCCGATTTAAGCTATTGCTTATCGGTTCGCATGCGCCAAATCAAAAGCCTTATTATGACGAATGCCGCAGTATTGCAGCATCCAACATCACTTTCATCAATCACGTACCACAACGTAAACTATTAACCTATTATGAGCAAGCTAAGGTGCACATACTGCCCAGCTGGTTTGAAACTACGGGACTAAGCTCGATAGAGGGTGCAGTAATGGGCTGCAATATAGTGATAACCGACAGGGGCGATGCGAAGGAATATTTTGGCAATCACGCTTTTTACTGTAATCCCGGAAAACCAGAAAGCATTTTTGAGGCAGTTAAAAAAGCCAGCGAGAGCCCTTATGATGAAAATTTGTACAACATGATATTAAAAAAATATACATGGCAACAAGCAGCAACCGAAACTTTAAAAGCATATAAACAAATAATTAACTATGAAGAACTTGAAGATTGCAATATTGGGCACCAGGGGCATACCGAATTATTACGGGGGGTTTGAGCATATTTCCGAATATGTATCGGCGGGGCTTGTAAAAAGGGGGCATTCAGTTACCGTTTACAATTCACACAACCATCCTTACAAAGAGGATACCTGGAACGGCGTGAACATTCAGCATTGCTATGATCCGGAATACCTGATCGGTACAGCTGGTCAATTTGTTTATGACCTGAACTGCCTGATGGATGCCCGCCGTAAAAAATTTGATGTGGTGCTGCTGATGGGTTATACCAGCAGTTCGGTATGGGGCAGGCTTTATCCTAAAAAGAGCACCATTATCACCAATATGGACGGACTTGAATGGAAAAGGTCAAAATATTCTAAACAGGTACAGCAATTTTTGAAGTATGCTGAAAAGCTGGCGATAAAACACAGT
>DATHLW010000479.1:0-3471 GCA_035487675.1 Mucilaginibacter sp.
AAACAGTCATGTGAAATTTCCACAACGATGCACCTTTGAGCCTTTGGCTATATCTGGACGCAATTGGACGATCTGGTTCACTCATAGTTGATAAGATTTTAACTGATGCAAGGTTAACTCCTATCTGTGCAGTAGAAGTGCAATCATAAAGGTATTTGATTTTTTCCTAATTACGGTGTTAATAATTAGTTAGTTATATAATGGTTATTGCGAAACGTATTCCGCCTAAATTAGATATAATAATCAGTGTAATAACCATTATTACACGAACAGGGGTGCCATAAAAGGGCACTCCTGATAATGGGCCAGTTGATAAAAGATTCTTTTTGCGCCTATTTAAAATAAACTTAATTGCACCATGCCAACCTCCACTTTTTCTATATCACGCAAGGTGGCCAGTATTACTGGTTGCTTATTATTGGTCGTATCGGCACTGCCTATCTTTTTGGTCATCATGGATTTTAATTCATTCATTGCATAGGCGAGCGCATCCTGGCGGCTTTTGAATTGTTTGCCGTAAACGGATAGTCCATAGCAACCACCGGCAACGCCATAGCTGTAATTCATGCCGTAAGTCCAAACGTGGTTCTCACCTCTGCCAAGATAGATAAGGCTGTGGTTACCATAACGGCTGGTATCGCCAAATGTTAATTCCTCAATATCTAAAAATACAGGTCTTGCGATCCAGTTGTATTTATCAAAGCTGATTTGGGTGAAGCCGAATTCCAGACCTTTGCGATAGGCATATACATTCATGGTGATTGTCCTAAACGAGTCGCCAAAACTGCGGAACCAGTCTAATTGGGTTTGATCATCAGTTTCAACAGCTTTTAGCATTTCTTTAAAAATACCCGACTCATAGGGCATCAGGTGGTTGTCAGCGATGTAATCGGTGAGCTGATTTTTTGATAGTGGATTTATTACCAGGCTTTCCATAATATTTTGTTTTTTATTGCAGGTATTTAAGCGTTCTGCGTGGCTGTCAAGGGCCCCGGTTAACCGGGGTTCATGTACCCTTGACGGCTAATAGCAGAAAGCTTTACCTTCGCATTTTAAAAAACCAAAATTTAGGAAAGCCACATTACAGCGTCCACTGCCAATAATTCATTTCGGGGAAGCAAGGGCCTGCCAGTCGGAGGAGCGCGTAGAATTGGCGGGGTAAGCAGTGCGTCCCGTCCGATTCGGCCGGGGCGAGGGCGTCCGACTGGCAGGCGGTTGCTGTGCGATCTGCAAATTTGGCGAGCTGTGAAGCCGGGGCGGGAACAGCGAACCTGATTTGCAAATTTGGCCGCATTAGCGATGGAAGTGGCATCCTTTTGAAAAAAGATATAACGGACAGCGCGGGCCGAAGGCAATGCTATACACAGGTAACATTATTTTTCTCATTTTTACAAACCATAATTGCTATATCTACACCATCAATTTAAACAAGTCTCAAATGAGTGAAGCTACCTTTACTATTTCCAGCGCCATACAATCTGTAAAAATAGGATTGCCCAATATTTCCGGAAGTAAAGACAGCTTGAACGCCTATCTCCATATTCCTATTGACTTTATTTTAAGGGTAACAAACGATGAGATCGGGTTCGATATCTTACCAATAAATGCCCGGCTTTTGTTTCAAAATCCTACTCAATTATTGTCTGAATGTATAGGCCAAACAGGGGTTGCTATTCATGGAAGAGAATCGAACAGAGGGTATATTCTGACGTTCCGCTTAAATGAAAAGGTATTACACTTTATAGAAAAAACGCGAACAGGCGATCTTAATATACAATTAGAGTTAAGGATACACACACTAATTAAAAGTTCGATCCAAAAATTAACCGGACGCAGATCCTTTGTAAATGATTACATCCAAAGTGATAGTGTTTTAATTAATTTTCAAATCCCGAAGTCAGTTTGGATAGAAAAAATACTACCAAACCTTGGCTATCGAAACCTAAAGTTGGTGGAGATTCCCTTGTCGCATAATAATTTAAAAGAAGCTTATGACGATATTATTTCCGAGTTCGAGAAAGCGGAGCACTATTTTAATTTACATGATTATAATAAGTGTATTGCTCATTGCCGAAGTACTTTAGATGCTTTAACACGAAATTTAAAAAGCGTAAAAAATGAGAGTAAATCTGGCACTGGATTTAAATGGCTCGAAACAGTAACTAAGGAAACATTTAATTGGTTGGACAAGTTAAATCAGGCGACGCAGTCCATAACCTCCAAATCCCATCATTCGGGACAGAATGTTGATTTCACAAGACAGGAGGCCGAATCAATTTATTTAATTGTGCTTGGTCTGCTAAATTATATCGGAAATTTAGCAACTTAAGAATTTTGGTTTTTGGCTCGCATTAAAACGACCGAATTATTTATTTTATTCGTCTGGGTTTTCTTAAGAGCTATTTCGCAATTCCCCTTACTCTTTGATCATAAATATCATTGAACCATAGTCTTTTGAACATCAGATTTACTTTATCTTCTGAAAGCTTATTATATAATTCCAGTTTTGTATTGATAAAATCTAATAGTTCGTTGTCTATTTCCTCATTGAACTTGTCCTGAATATTGTCTTTGCTGTTCTTTGTGTTGAAAAACGTCATTAATTCATCATTCGCGTAAATGTTTTTCCTCATCCTTTCAAACTCAACCTTGTCGTCCTCTTTTAAATCCAAGCCATAAGTTTCGTTAAGTACCTTTATTATTTTTGTCAGCCACTCATATTCCTCATTTTCCTTTTTGCCATCGCTACCTGGTGTCATGCCTTGCATGGGTGTATTACTGCTTTGCAAAGATAAATCTATCGTAAATTGATGCTGCAATCTATAACTGTCTAAATCAATTTCTTCTAAAACCTCGGTAGGTAATAGTGTTGGGTTAGCTGGCAACTTTTTAAATAAGTCGGATAAAAAAACATAATATTTTTCTAATTCAGCATCGGTAAAGGTTATTATTTGAGACAAAAACCGATATAATCTGACATAACTCTTAACATTGGATTTAAACGACACTTTTTGATCTTCGTCCAAATTCGCTGCATACCTATTTACAACTTCGTTTAATATTGGTTGTAATTTTTCTTTATGATCGCCTTTTGTAAAAAACAGTTTAGCATAGGCCTCAATGTCGTTTTGATAAATTATATTAAAAGATTCAATTACGTGCTGCACATCATACAAACTGTTTGGGTCGGTTTGATCGTCAAGTTCCATGTAGTTACTACCGTAATACATTTGAAAATCCGCCTGAACCTGCTCTGGGTCGTTTACAAAGTCAAGTACCATCGTCGTGTCTTTGCCTGGGGCCGTTCTATTAATTCTACTTAATGTTTGTACGGTACTTGTACCACCTAATTTCTTATCAACAAACATTGTATGTAACAAAGGCTCGTCAAAACCAGTTTGATACATGTTGGCAACAATCAATATCCTATACTGAGGTAACTTCAACGCATCTGTTATTTCAATTTTACCC
>DATHLW010000480.1:0-2659 GCA_035487675.1 Mucilaginibacter sp.
ACCGATCTTGTTGATCACATCGCGTGCAATCTTCTGCACGTCCAGGTAAGCTGTAGACTTTACTTCGCCTGCTAAAAAAACCTGTCCTGTGGTCACCAGCGTCTCGCAGGCAACCTTTGATTCAGGGTCAAAAGCTAAAAAGTTGTCAATTAAAGCATCCGATATCTGGTCGGCAACTTTATCCGGGTGTCCCTCCGATACGGATTCTGAAGTGAATAAATAGGGCATAAATTTTTTTGTTAAGCAATTAATTAAAACAATTAAAAGCAGGAAATCTAACGGGATCGCGGTTAAAAAAGGAAACTGGGTTTAGCACTTTTTTACGTGGTTGCAATCCAGTTCTGTACACTGTCATTAAGGCACAAGAACAATCAAATCAGTCCACTTTCAGGAGGCAAAAATAAAACAATTTTTCACAAAGCAGAAAATACGGTTACTTTTGACCGCGAAATTATAATTAGTTGAAAAGGAAAGCCTTATTTATAATTAATCCGGTATCGGGTGGAAAAAAAAAGGACCAGGTGCCGGCTCTGATAGAGAAAAACCTGGACATGAGCCGGTTTGAGCCGACCATAGTTTATACTGAACAAGCTATGCACGGCAGCGACCTTGCTCATGATGCGGCAGGAAAATATGACTATGTGATAGCGGTCGGGGGCGATGGTACAGTGAACGAAATTGCCTCGGCCATAGTTGGTACAAACACCGCTTTGGGTATCCTTCCTTTTGGCTCGGGTAACGGGCTTGCCCGGTTCTTAAAATTGCCGATGGATACCGCAAAAGCGATAGGAGCGCTTAACGATGAAAGGGTTGAAACGATAGATGCGGCGAAGTTGAATGATCAATGGTTCTTCAATATGGCCGGGATGGGTTTTGATGCCCATATCAGTGAAGTGTTTTCGCATGATAAAAACAGGGGATTTGGTGCCTATGTCCGGTCGGCCTTTCGTGAAATTGTAAATTACAAATCGGAAAATTATCATATTGAAATAGATGGCGTTAGCTATGATCGTGAAGCCTTTATGCTAAGTTTTGCCAATTCGTCCCAATATGGCAATAATGCACATGTTTCACCAAATGCCTCGGTACAGGATGGGCTGATAGATGTCTGTATTATTAAACCATTCCCCTTATACCGTTTCATAGAAATGGGAATTCGCATGTTTGCCAAAGCCTCAGAAGGTTCAAAATATGTAGAGATCATAAGAGGCAGGAATATCATTGTAAAACGTAATAAAAGCGGCCCGGCGCATTTGGATGGCGAACCGCAACTGATGAGCGCCGATGCTGAAATAAACGTCGTGCCACAGTCGCTAAAAATAGTTACAGGCAAAGCCTTTAAGCACTAATTGTCTGAACCATGATTTTTATGATTAAAGGATTGCCTTGATTACTTAACTTAATCAACTCAATCTAACTCAATCAACCAGTAACTTAAATAGTCATGTCGAAAAAATTCAAAGACTTTTCAAGCATCGTATATTCTACTGACCCCGACTATCAATACCAGGGCGATACTGGCTATGCCTCTTCAACTTTGCCCCCTCAGCAGCAGAATCTTAAAATATACCTCGACCGTAAAGGAGGCGGTAAAGTAGTAACGCGTATTACCGACTTTGTTGGCAAAGAGGAAGACCTTGAAGCCATAGGGAAGCAACTGAAATCAAAATGTGGTGTTGGCGGTTCGGTTAAAAATGGCGAAATATTGATCCAGGGTGATTTTAGGGACAGGGTGCTAACTTTATTACAAGCAGACGGATACAAGGCGAAAAAGGCAGGGGGTTAGTGTATTGAGATTTTTTAATACTTATTTGTAAATCATTATTAATCAATTAATTATATAAGTGTAAAAATTACATAAAGTAAATAAATATCAAAATTTACTTGTTAATTGCTTTTTAAAAACGGTATTTTTGTACCAACCAATTTATACCGTTTAATGAGAACAACTTCTAAAAAGCTACCTGATTTGGGCTACCTAAACCTGGATCGGGCAAACACTATTTTATATCAATTAACGCCGGCAGAACTAGTTGAGGCGGCATTGTTAAGGCATGAGGGTGTACTGTCAGATACAGGTGCACTGGCAATAGACACGGGCGAGTTTACCGGCCGCTCGCCAAAAGACAGGTTTATTGTTGAAGATAATGTGACCCGGAACACCGTTTGGTGGGGAGAAGTAAATATCAAATTCGATAGCAAGAAATTTGACGCACTATACAAAAAAGTAACAGATTATCTGAATGAGCGTGAAATATTTGTACGCGATTCATCGGCTTGCGCAAATGAGAAATACCATATAGATATCCGTGTAATCACCGAAACCGCCTATCAAAACCTTTTTGTACATCATTTATTTCGCCGCCCGGAGGTGGCCAACCCTACATCAAAACCTGAATGGACAGTAATAGCCGCTCCTGGCTTTAAAGCTGATCCCGCTGTTGACGGCACACGTCAGCATAATTTTTCTATCCTGAATTTTAGTAAAAAGATTGTCCTGATAGGCGGTACAGGATATACAGGGGAGATAAAAAAAGGTATATTCTCGGTACTGAACTTTGTTTTGCCCCATGAAAAGAAGGTGCTTTCAATGCACTGTTCGGCCAACACGGGTGTTAAAGGCGATACTGCCATATTTTTCGGATTGTCGGGGACTGGC
>DATHLW010000481.1:0-8463 GCA_035487675.1 Mucilaginibacter sp.
TACTCGCATACTTTGATTTTTGTTGCGCTTTAAGCAAATAATATTTGGTCTGGTATGTAAAAATTCTATTGCAATTTTAATATTTAATCGTAATATTGCGATAGATATGGGACTTACTAAAACAGAAATATTTAATGAGCAGCAGAATAAACTGGCCCTAATGCTGAAAGCATTGGCACATCCGGCACGCATAGCTATTTTGCAGCACCTGATAAAGGCCAACGCCTGCGTTTGCGGTAGTTTGGTAGACGAACTGGGCCTGGCGCAGGCTACTATATCACAGCATTTAAAAGAGCTAAAAAATGCCGGGTTGATACAAGGCACCATTGAAGGTGTGAGCGTATGCTACTGTATTGAGCCAAAGGCCTGGGAATTACTACATCAGCAACTGGACTCCTTTTTCGGGTCATATGCCGATAAGCCAAAATGCTGCTAAAAAAATTTGAACTGATTAATCGCAATATTACAATTAACAAAAGATCATGAACAAAATAGAGACCGTTAATTGGGGGGTATTCAAAGAAAAGCTCGTACAAAACCCTCAGCTCGATCTGCAATTTCAATACGCAACAGATAAATGGGTATCTCCCTCCTATCATATCACAGAGATCAAACAGGCGCCAATTACTTCGGTAGACTGCGGCGGTGTAAAAAATGAGTGGACAGAGATCATCGTTCAATTGATGGAACCCACCACTCAGCAACAGTTGCGTGCTATGAAAGTGCGTAAGGCGTTATCTATTATTGATGTTGTGGAGAAAGTATTACCATTGGATGTAAACGGAACAGTGAAGATAGAGTTTGGAAATTCTGAATTTGCAACCCGCCAGCTTTATCCAAATGAATTTATAGTAGATGGTGAGAACCTGGTTATCGATCTGCGTCCCGACACAGTTCAGTGCAAAGCTATTGAGCGCGGCGGTAGCTGCGGAACACCTGTAAAACAAAAGATTGAACTTAAAAACCTTACCCAAACGAGTGCTTGCTGTACTCCCGGTGCAGGATGTTGTTAAATCGTAATCTTATGCTGATAAACGAAGCGATCAATTACAGGGAGGCCATCTTAGCCCTGCTTTCATCAGAAAAATTGCCGGAAGACGACCTCTCGGCAACATTGGAAAACTTTTTAGTTGCCACCGGGGACGACGAACTTACCGGAACAATAGGTTTAGAAATATATGGCGATTATGGCCTGCTGCGTTCATTAGTGGTAAAACCTGCGTTCAGAAATCAAAATATTGCAAGCAAGCTGGTCGCACAAATAGAAACGCTTGCTTCATCAAAAGGGCTGAGAGCTATTTTCCTGTTAACCGAAACCGCACCAGATTATTTTGCCCGAAAAGGTTATCAAAAGATCACCCGTAACGAAGTGCCTGCAGAAGTGCAGCGATCATCGGAGTTTAGCCATGCTTGTCCGCAGTCGGCTATCGTAATGAAAAAAGATATAAATAAACAATAAATGAAAAACATATTAGTGCTTTGCACGGGCAACAGCTGCCGCAGCCAGATAGCCGAAGGCTATTTAAGACATTTTGCAGGCGACAAAGCCAAAATCTATAGCGCAGGGATCGAAACACATGGCGTAAACCCCAAAGCCATACAGGTTATGGCCGAGGACAATATCGATATATCGAATCATACCTCAAATAATGTAGATGAGTATACCGATGTCCCTTTCGATTATGTAATCACCGTTTGTGATAGCGCAAAGGAGAACTGCCCTTATTTGCCCGGCAATTTCAAACGCTTCCACTATAATTTCCCCGACCCGGCGAAAGCTCAGGGCACGCCGGATGAAATAATGAGCGAGTTTAGACGCGTGCGCAATATGATCAAAATGTATAGCAAGGATTTTGTGATCGACAATTTGCCCGCATGAAGAAATATTTAGCCGAATTTTTAGGCACTTATGCATTAGTTTTTGCAGGGACAGGGGCCATTGTTATTGACCAGGAAACTCATGGCAGCATTACGCATGCTGGTGTTGCCATTACCTTTGGACTGATCGTAATGAGTATGATCTATACCTTCGGTGATATTTCAGGGGCGCATCTTAATCCGGCAGTTAGCATTGCCTTTACTATCGCCAAAAAGTTTCCCTTAAAAGAGCTCGTCCCTTTTATCATTAGTCAACTATCAGGAGGGATATTTGCGAGCCTTACGCTAAAATTCCTGTTTCCGGCAAATCAATTTTTAGGGGCGACCATCCCCGCCGGAAGCGATGCACAATCATTCATTTTGGAATTTATACTTACATTCTTCCTGATGCTGGTCATCATCAATGTAGCAAAGGGCAGCAAAGAACAAGGCATGTTTGCAGGCTTAGCCATCGGCTCAGTTGTCGGCCTGGAAGCCATGTTTGCCGGGCCCATCTGCGGCGCATCCATGAACCCGGCAAGATCGTTGGCCCCAGCCCTTGTCTCGGGGCATACAGAACATTTATGGATCTACTTATCAGCGACTATACTAGGTGCCATACTCGCAATCCCCGTATGGAAATTTATTACTCAATAGTAATTCAAATTAAAAAATCAAAACGGGCCGCACCACGGGTCAAATGTTTGGTATACTGCAATACCGATCATACCGGCAAACACAGTCAAACAGCGATAGCATGCCTATTATCACTGTTCATTTGATCAGATTTTCACTGCACCTGATTTATTGTAAAAGGTGAATCACATTATATCTAAGGAGTATATGTATAGCCGTCAAACGCATTGTGAGCAACTATCGCGGTGGCACCCAAAACTACGCCTACCCCGGCAGCTATTAATGCAATTGTTGCTGCGGTATCTTTCTTTTTTACAGCCAGGTCTACCCCCTTATAGTCATACCTTATAACATTTCCCTTTTGATCGAAAACGAATATAAGATACCGTTTAGGTCTGCTAAGATCGGCAACGGCAATTGTTTGGGCATTTTGATATTCATCTACCGAATGCCTTGTGAATGAGTCTTTTCTGTCAAACCGGTATAGCCAGGCTTCAGTTGAATCAGTTACCTTTTTTTCAGTAGGCATACCGAATCTTTTCATTACATCTTTTTTCGCCTGGTAATTGCTTAATACCTGTTCCTGAGTATAAATTGTTTTAGTACAGCTGAACAGCGATAACATGCTTAGCATCGCCATTCCTTTGATAAAATTTTTCATTGTTCGCTATATTTAGGTTAGTCAATTAATATTGTGGTGTAGGCTTGTATAAGTCCGGCTCAGTTATTTAGCCTCGGCCTGGGCATTGATATTCCCGGGATAAGCTCCCGGGAACTCTTATTAAAACCTGTATGCCAGTCTCAGGCTGATCTGGCTGGTAGTGCCACCATTCGTCCAGCCTTCATACCGTGCACCTGCTTCAAAACCACTGTTAAAGCTGTAACCTATTCCGGGCGACCATGCAAATGCGTGCCCGCCACCGCTTTCGGTAGACCAAACTATACCTGCCTGGGCTTCAAAAAAGAAGTTGTCAGTATAGCACTTAAGCCCTGCTTTTACGGGGATAAAGCCTGTAGTGGATGGGATGCCAATTCCCTTGAACTCACTTTTTAAAAAGAATGCATTGTACCCTGCCGATAAAGTAAAAAAAGTGTTTCGGGCTGTAGGAACTTCTAATTTGGCTGAGCCACCCAGCACCAAATTATAACCAGTGCTTGCATCGCCTACGGGCACCCCTGCTTCTGCGCCAATACTGATTTTAGTACCTTTTTTTGCAGAAGATAATGAATCCGTCCTTGTATAAGCGAAACTGCTTGCTGCAACTCCGCTTACTAATAATAGAGTAAATAATTGCTTTTTCATGATAATAAGTTTTAATGTTGAAAATTGATTGTTTAATACCAGCTGATATTCATGAAGTAAAGCTACTGCAGGTATTATGAGTATAAAAACTACAAAATCAGACACTTACAATGGTTTATGCAAATAATAATTATACAAAGAGGGTATTGTATTTCAGCAGCAATAATTACTATATTTAATAATTATTATTTGCCGCGGTAGTATTTTCTGCAAAAAAATAAATCGGCAATTAATAAAAAATGCCAAAATCCCCTAAAAAATTTAACGCATGAATGCCAGCGACACCCAGGTTATGCTTTTTACCCATATCAGGTCTAAATTGCCGGGGCATTTGTCGTTGGTTGATGAAGTTGCTGAAATACTCAATATCAGCAATGATAGTGCTTACCGCCGTATTAGGGGAGAAAAACCCCTGGGGCTGGATGAGGTACAAATACTCTGTAACAAATACCAGGTTTCGCTTGACCAATTACTTAACATAAAAAACAGCACAGTCATTTTTTCATACGACAAGCTGGACCTTTCATTTGGCTTTAATAAATTCCTGCATTTTGCGGCAGATAGCCTGGAGCAATTTAAAGCGCTGCAAAATGCTAAGATGTACTTTTACAGTAAAGACATACCTATCTTCCATTTTATGCCCTTCCCCGAGTTAAGGGCATTTAAATATTTTTTCTGGAAACGCACAGTGATAGGTTATCCCGAGCTGGCAAGGCAGCAATTTAATGGGGGAGCCGAAGATCAGGAATCTATTGAACTATCAAAAAAGATTGAAGAATTATATGCCCAAATTTATTCCATTGATATCTGGAACGCCGAGGGTATAAATGTGACCATCAGCCAGATTGAATTGTACCGGCAATCAAATGTTTTTACGGACAAAGAAGTGCTCTTAAAGGTGTATTCGCAATTGGTAGAATTAGTAGACCATCTTGAACTACAATTGGAAACCGGAAGAAAAATATTATATAATCAGCGCCAGAGATACAATGATGCTATTTATGACGCATACATTAACGAGGCCCTTATTGGCGATAATACGATCTATGTGCAGAGTGACAACAGGCATATCGCTTATATCAATCACAATGGACTGAGTTTCATGTCTACGCAGGATTCTGATTTTTGTGACTATACTTATAAGCATCTACAAAATATTATCCGGAAATCAACACACATTAGTGTAGTAGGCGAAAAAGAAAGGAGCATATTTTTTAATGCGCTGAGGGAAAAAATACGGGATAAGATAGCCCATATAGCTTAGTTAGGTGTAAATTGCGGCCGTCTAAGTATAAATTATGCGGCTCAAAAAGATCACCCTGTCAGACGTTATCACTATACTACTGGTACTTTTCACAGCTGCCGTATTATTTAGCATAAGGGCAAGAACCTGGGTAATAATGGGTTTGATGGCACTTGGTTTTTACAACCCAAAGATCCCGGTTATAAAACCCGGCGAAAAACTGATGCCGGCGCCTGCTATGGTGGTACAATCTGTTGATGGTAAAATAATAAACCTGCAGCAACAAAAGGGCAAGGTTATTTTCATTAACTTTTGGGCTACATGGTGCCCGCCATGCCTGGCTGAGCTGCCCGCCGTAAACGACTTTTATAAGAAGATAAAAGATAATCCCAATATTGTTTTTCTTTCTGTCGATGTTGACGATAAGCTAAACCGGTCATCGGCTTTTCTGAAAAGCAAAGAGTACCAATTTCCAGTTTATGGCGGCAGCCTTGATGGCCTGCCCGCTCAATTTTATTCGGGCACTATACCTACTACATTAGTAATAGACAAACGCGGGCTCGTAGTATTTAATAATACAGGCAAGGCCAATTATAATGACGATGATTTTGCAAAATTTGTGATAGGCCTGGCAAATAAATAACTAAGGGCATTAAAATTAAAAACCCCTCCACTTATTACAGAGAGGGGTAAAAACAAGTTCGATAAAAACAACTGCTAAGCTGCAGAATATAAATTGTCTAAAAAGGTAAAGAAATAGTTCCCCAGGCTTCCTCCAAACCTTGGGTTAATTTCAAATATTTTAGGCTTGCCGTCTACAATTTTATAATCAAAACAACAGAGACCTTCATAACCTATTGCAGTCAGTATAGACGAAAAGGTATCCAGGCATTTGCACTTAGCTATCCTGGTATATGCAAAACCTGACTTACCGTTTATAGGTATCTCGTCATAAAAAGTGTATTTTACGGTTAACGTCTCTGCTATTTTACCATCTTTAAATAAAATATGCGTGGCATATTCATTTACCCCGCCAATTATCTCCTGGCAAAAATAATCGTCACTTTTTATGAACTCCCTATATTTAGCTTGCATTTCAGCATCTGAAATTAAATAGCAGTCATCTCCTGCCCAGGTAACTTTTTTCTTAAGCATAAATGGCAGCGGCAGGTTAGTCCCGATTTTAGGGACAAAATCCTGAAACCCTTTCTCTACCAGCGTTTTGTTGAACAAATACTTATTGTCGCATAGATTAACAACTTCTTCAGTTGGTATTTTTATGGGGTTATTTTCCAGCAGGTCGCGCGACTTTTGCAGCAATCGTACATCTTGTATCAACAGTGGTATTACCAGGTCGCTTTCGCGGATATTTTCGGGCGTAAAAGCAGCAAACCTGATCTTGTGCCGTGACAAGGAAAAGGCTCGCCTAAGGGTTTTTTCATTTCCATAATTAGGTGAAAATAAAATTTTTAAACGGCGACCCGGCAACAATAATGCTCTTGCACTTCCCCGTGCCAGGAATGCAGCCTTGGATAGATTAGCTCCGATTTTCTTAATCTTTAGTTTAATTTTCACTTCTCAAGATTTAGGCATGGTTATATTAAATTAAATAATTTTCAAAAATAGCAAACTCTGTTAACTGTACGAACAATCAGCTGTAACATTTTTCTTACGTACTGCAACAGAATAACTTAGGTTGAGTTTATTTTTAAGGTTAGTTTCGTTAAAATCAGGAGATTACGCAAGCAAGGAATCCCAATCACATTACATTAAAATAATCAGCAAATTGTACCGATAAACCGCCTGAAAAAAATTGAATTTTTTGGTTGTGGCATATTAGGAAAAAGCCATTAATAGAATCTTAAAAAATTGTTAATTCTATTATTCTGACACAAGAAAGACATCATCCTCTGCCCAAAAATGTCTAATTTTATGGCATGGTAGACTGTACACCTGCATTATTTAAAACATTTGAGGCACTGGTAGATGTGCCGGAAGACCAGCTTCAATGGCTGATAGACCAAAGCGACTGCATTGAATATCCCGACGGCGAGTTATTGACGGAACCGGGCAAGCCTATGTTGGGCACACTCTTTATTATCAGCGGCAAACTGCGCTTATACATCCCTATTGGTGGTGTAAAGCGTGAATTGGGCGATTTTAAACCCGGCAGTATTACGGGCTACATGCCCTATTCACGAGCCAGGGTAAGTACGGGTTATGCGCGAACCATCGGGGCAACTCAGATCCTGATCTTCCCGATGGACAAAACCGAGGAAATGATCAAAACCAAATTCGAGCTTACCCAGGCACTGGTGCACGTTATGACCAACCGTGTGCGTACTTTTACTGCTTTGCAACAGCAAAACGAAAAAATGCTGGCCCTGGGTAAACTGTCCGCAGGACTCACCCACGAACTGAACAACCCTGCATCAGCAATTGTGCGCGACTCGGAATCATTACTGAAACATTTGCAACTGGAGCCCGACACTTTCAAATCGATGATCGCCATCAGGATGGAACCCGAACAGGTTGACGCAGTGACCCATGAATTTTTTCGCTTTTTAACAGAACGCAAAGGGATTGATCTTACCATTCGTGAACGTGCAAATAAGGAGGATGAGCTGACCGATCTGTTTGATGAAATGGGAATGGATTATGACCCGGAATTAGCAGAGAACTTTGTAGAATTCGGAATTGAGCCTAAAGATATACAATCTTTCAGGAAACATATCCCTGAGCAATTTTTAGGGCCTGTATTTAATTGGATGAACACCCTCCTGGTTACCGACAGAATGGTACAGGATATTGGAGAATCGGCACGGCGCATTGCAACGCTGGTAAATTCAGTAAAAACCTACACCCATATGGACCAGGGGCAGGAAAAACAATATGCCGATATACGCATCGGTATAAAAAACACGTTCCAGATGTTGATCTATAAGATCAAAAAAGGGAATATTGCTGTGGTAAAGGAGTTTGATGAGACCCTGCCACCGGTAAAAGCGCAGATCGGTGAACTAAACCAGGTGTGGACCAATTTGATTGACAATGCATTGGATGCCATGGAGCCCAACGGCAAAGGAACATTAACCATAAAAACAGAAAGGGATAAAGAATTTGTGCAGGTAACTATTGCAAATGATGGTCCCGAAATACCCGATGACATACGATCTCGTATCTTTGATCCGTTTTTTACTACCAAAGAAATGGGAAAGGGCACCGGCATGGGCCTCGAAGTAGTAAACAGAATAGTACAACAGCACAACGGATCAATAAAAGTAATATCAGAGCCGGGATATACTGCATTTGTGGTATGCTTCCCGATTGATGGGTAACTTTAAAGTTGATTGAGTTTGCTGATCTGATAACCCAATCCAACTTAATCAACTCAATCAACCAACTCTAACTTAACAAACATCGA
>DATHLW010000482.1:0-3040 GCA_035487675.1 Mucilaginibacter sp.
AGGCCAAGAAAAAATTAAGCCAGAACAGAAGCGAACAAGAGCAAAAAAACATTATTCATTCGCTTTCACAAAGTAATGATAGTAACGAGCAGGAAATAGCCGCCCAAATGAGCAAGTTACCGGACGGACAAAAGGATTGAGAGCCAAGAATCAAGAACCAGGAAATTTTCTATCTTGTCGTGATTCTTGACTCTCGGTTCTTGACTCTAATTACTTGGATACAGGGTCAGTCATACGGGTTTGCATATTAAAAAACCGTACAATTAATCGGTTATCGGTATTTCTGACGAAGTATTTGGATGCCCAGCTTACCAGTACGCTCAGCTTATTTGAAAAGCCCATTAGCGACATCAGGTGCACAAACATCCATAGCAGCCAGGCAAAGAATCCGTGAAAATGTAGCTTCCATATGTCGGCGACCGCTTTATTTTGACCAATTGTAGCTAATGAGCCTTTATCAAAATATTTAAACGGTACCGTTGGTTCACCATTAATAATATGCATCAGGTTTTTAGCAAGATGCTGGCCTGTTTGTATGGCGCCCTGAGCCATGCCGGGTATCCCGTTAGGTGTCTCTGGAGTGATCATGGCCGATACATCACCAATAGCGAATATATTCTGATACCCCTCTACCCTGTTGACCTCATCAACCAGTATCCTTCTGCCGTTTGTGATAATTCCCTTGGGTAAACCTTCTGGCATTTCACCCGTCACGCCTGCTGCCCAAAATACGTTGCGGGTATCAATTTCAGTACCATCATCTATTTTTAATGTACAGCCGTCATAGCTTTGCACGTGCACACCATTGTAAATAGTGACACCCATTTTGATCAGAGCGGCTTTTGCAGCTGTAGAAGCAGTTGCTGACATGGCGCCAAGTACCACAGGTTTACCTTCTACCAGGTAAACTTTCATATCCTCGGCACAAAGCGATGGGTAATCTTTGCACAATACTTTATTACGCATTTCAGCCAATGCACCTGATAGTTCTACCCCTGTCGGGCCACCGCCCACAATTACAAAGGTCATCAAAGCATCTTTTTCTTTCTGATCAGTTGTAATAACCGCCTTTTCGAGATTTTGCAGCATAAAACTGCGGATATTCAGGGCCTCACTAATATTTTTCATCGGCATGGTATAATGCTCGATTTCCTTATTACCGAAGAAATTGGTATTAGCACCTGTTGCAATTACCAAATAATCGTATACTATCTCACCAATATCTGCAGTTACGGTATTTTTCTCAGGATTAATAGTTTTCACCTCAGCAAGATTGAAGGCGAAGTTCTTTTGATTGGTAAATATCCTTCGCATCGGAAAACCAATGGAATCAGCTTCAATGGCCCCCATAGCTACCTGGTAAAGCAATGGCTGAAAGGTGTGGTAATTGTGCTTATCCAGCATCAATACCTCAACAGGTTTATTTTTTAATTTCTTTGCCAGGTTAATACCACCAAAACCGCCACCAATAATAACGATACGCGGCATGCCAGCTGTTTTATTTAGATCCATAAATGAATATTACCAGAAAGCTTTTGCACGCAAAATAAGGATAAAAAATACTTCCTTATGCAATATTAAGTTCATTTAATACAAGGATGTTTTTAAACTAACCTGATTTTTAAGAATTAATACGACCTAATTACTATTTTTAGCCTTTTATTGGTCTTAAACGAAAGATTGATAAGAGTTTTTAAGTATTTATAGTAATTAATGACAAAAAAGAGCCTTTACATCGTCAAGATCGGTGGAAACGTAATAGATAACTCTGAAAATCTTCATCATTTTTTGAAGGATTTCACCGCAATTGACGGATATAAAATATTGGTGCATGGTGGTGGTAAAGTAGCAACCCAATTATCAGAAACTTTAGGTATCGAGGCAAAACTGGTTGACGGTCGCAGGATAACGGATATCGAGACGCTACGTGTAGTAACTATGGTGTATGGCGGATTGATCAATAAAAATATAGTTGCCCAGTTACAAAAGTTTGGCACTAATGCAATAGGCCTTACCGGTGCGGACGGAAATTTTATCAGAACCCAAAAACGCCCTGTAAAAACTATCGATTATGGTTTTGTAGGTGATATAGATGAAAAATCCATCGACCCAGAGAGCTTGGAAAGATTGATGGATGCCGGTTTTACACCCGTATTCTGTGCCATAACTCACGATGGCGAAGGACAGTTGTTAAATACCAATGCTGATACTATTGCCTCTGCTCTTGCCGTTGCTTTATCAAAGCTTTATGAAACTACTTTAGTATATTGCTTCGAGAAAAAGGGTGTGTTGCAGGATATCAATGATGAAGAATCATTGATCAGGGAAATTGACCCGGAGAAATATGAAAAATTAAAAGAGCAGCAGATCATTCATAGCGGGATGCTGCCAAAGCTGGATAACGCTTTTACTGCGATCAATTGCGGTGTAAAAGCGGTGATCATCGGTAAATCTGATGACCTTGGACATTTAAAAAACAAACATTCATTTGGAACGCGTTTAAGTAACAAGAAATGAGCGAAATACAAACTATAGCGATATTAGGAAGCGGTAACATAGGCCTTTCACTGGCACGTGGCTTGGTCAAAGCGGGAATATACAAGCCTGAGAAGATCATATTGACACGTCGCAGTTTAGGGGCTTTGGCACAGTTAGCAAAAGAAGGATTTCAGACTACTGATAATAATTCAGATGCTGTAAAAAGGTCTGACGCCGTAGTAATAGCAGTTTTACCTCAACAACTCAATAAACTGATGTACGAGATAAGGCCATCGCTTAGAAAAGCAAGACATCTGCTTATTTCAGTAGTTTCGGGTGTGACTTGTCACGATATACGTGTGCAATCGGGTACCTTGGTGCAAGTGGTTCGTGCTATGCCGAATACAGCTATAGCTATTGGCCAGTCCATGACCTGTATCGCTACTGACAATGCCTCCCCAGAAAATATGGAGCTGGTAAAATCACTTTTTGATACAGTTGGCGTGACTATCCAGATCAACGAAGAATTAATGACCTCTGCAACTGCCCTTTGTGCTTGTGG
>DATHLW010000483.1:0-4886 GCA_035487675.1 Mucilaginibacter sp.
TGAATAATAGCATCATAGTTGTAAGTTTGCATTGATGAAACGCGAACAGATCTCGGTATTTGATATTTTTAAAATTGGTATAGGCCCTTCAAGCTCACATACGCTTGGGCCGTGGCGGGCGGCGCAGCAATTTGTGGAAACATTGGTCGAACAGGGAGTTTTACCAATAGTTACAGACATAAAAATTTTGCTTTATGGTTCATTGGCAAAGACAGGGAAAGGCCATGGAACAGATATTGCTATCTTGCTTGGGCTGAGCGGCGATGACCCGGTTACCTTTGATGTAGGTGCAATCGACGGAAAGATCAAGAACATTGATATTACGGGGCGCTTATCATTGGGGGCTAAACAAGACATTGATTTTTCGATTACTGACGACCTGATCTTCTTATTTAATGAGAGTCTGCCCTTTCATCCTAACGCGGTTACCTTCCAGGCGTTTTTAGATAATGGAAAAGCCGTTTCGGAAACTTACTATTCTATAGGCGGCGGCTTTGTAGTGAAGGATGGTGACCAGGGCCAATCGAAAGGTGAAGTAGACCTGCCCTTTCCGATAGATACCGCGGGCGACCTGCTGCATTGGTGCATTAAAACCGGCCTCAAAATATCAGAAGTGGTGATGGAGAATGAGCTGGCATGGCGTGGTGAGGCTGAAACACGATCTGGTATACTGAATATTTTCCGGGTGATGAAGGAATGTATGTACCGTGGATGCCATACTACCGGATATTTGCCCGGCGGTTTAAATGTAGCAAGGCGTGCAGCCAGCCTGAATCGTAGATTGATAGGGAGTCATCCTTATGAAAATTACGATGAATGGGTGGCCGCTATCAGGCAAACAGGCAATAGTTTTCAGAATACATTGGATTGGGTAAGCTGTTTTGCGCTGGCCATAAATGAAGAGAATGCCTCGTTTGGGCGTGTAGTAACGGCTCCAACCAATGGCGCCGCAGGTGTAGTGCCTGCCGTATTGCAATATTTCGTTGTTTTCTGCGATGGCTTTACCGACGAAAAGATTATGAAATTTATTATGACAGCATCTGAGATAGGCAGCATATTTAAAAAGGGGGCTACATTGTCCGCTGCAATGGGCGGTTGCCAGGCTGAGATAGGCGTTTCATCAGCAATGGCTGCTGCTGCTTTAACAGAATGCTTGGGTGGTTCTCAAAAACAGGTTTTGATGGCTGCCGAGATTGCTATGGAACATCATCTTGGACTTACCTGCGACCCGATAGCCGGGTTGGTGCAGGTGCCTTGTATCGAGCGCAATACGATGGGTGCTATAAAAGCGATCACCGCATCCCAGCTTGCTTTACAAACCAATCCAGATAAAGCTAAGGTGAGCCTGGATGCTGTAGTGAAAACCATGTGGCAAACAGCATTGGATATGAATTCTAAATACAAAGAAACCTCTGATGGCGGGTTGGCTATTAATATACCGATTAGTTTGCCGGAGTGTTGATGTTGTCTGAATCACTGATTTAACGGATTAACAGATACAAAAAAAAAACCTGTAAAATCCATTAGTCGTGTAAATCAAGGCTCAGCTCATTTATTAAACAGCCGTTTGTCAAATGTAAAAGGCTCAGCATTAATAATTTTTATTTTTTTAAAGTCTTTATGCAGTGGATTTAAAATATAATTCCACTCTTCTTTTATAATTGATGATGGCACTTTCAGTACCATTTCTTTTTGCTCAGAAAAAAATATATTTCCGATTCGCTGTGTAGAAAGGGATATAGGATTGCTGTTCCATTTTGCAGGCAGGTCCTTTGCTTCCATTGTTTTAATTGAGATATTATCCGGGATATCAATAGTAACCATATGGTAATCTTTTGGGATTATGCCCGCCGGAACATGCACAATTATTTCTATAGCACACAGCGCACGCGAAGATGATGTATATAAAGCAGCTATTCCTTTGCTATTCCAACGGCCGCCGCTGATTTCGGCGCCTCGCCCCGAAAGATCATTGGCATATGTTTTTCTGCATAAACGGTAAACGATCATGCAAGTACACCATGCTCAATGTGCACCAGTTCATCGGCTACCATGTTAATGCCGTAAGTGGTGTCCAATAACTCTTTTGGTTTAACACCGCCAAGTGGTACACTTTTGGTTTCCATCCAGGTATGGAAATTCTCTTCATCGCCAAATACTTCCGCTCCTCTTTTATATAGAAGATCAATTTGAACGATTTTCTCAGAATAAATAGTATCAAAAGGCTTTTTCTCTTTTTTATATCGTTGAATAGTACGTTCTGACAAATGCAGAAAAGATGCCCAATCCTCCAGAGTAAAATTAATGCGATCGGAGATGCTATTTAGATAGGTAAATTCTACACCTTCACGTAGTATGTTGAGCATTTCAACAGAGTCATCTTCGGGTATTTTGTATTTTTTTACAGGCATCTTATTAAGATAATTGACATTTGTCATCAAATTTATGAAAATTGTCGCAATAATGCAAGTGTTTTTCAAATAAACTCTCAAGCTATTTTTATTTTGATATTTTAAAACGGTAATTTAGATTGTATCATGACAACCGATCGCCGTAATTTTTTGAAGCAGGCGGCTACCCTTGCAGGAGCTTTCTCTGCTGCCAGTCTTTTTAACCAACTGCATGCCGAAGAATGGAAACATGCATCCAAAAGGATTGATCACCTTACACCAGAACAGGTTGCGACTGATGAGGGTTACTGGAGTACTATTCAAAACGCTTATACCGTCAACCCTAATATTATCAACCTAAATAATGGCGGGGTGTCACCCTCTCCACTAGTAGTGCAGCAGGCTGTGGCGAGGTTTAATGATTTGTCAAACGAAGGGCCTTCTTATTTTATGTGGCGTATCCTGGACCAGGGGCGCGAACCCCTTCGCGAAAAACTCGCTTCGCTTGCAGGTGCTGATCCTGAGGAGGTAGCAATAAACCGCAACTCTACCGAAGCACTGAATACCATTATTTATGGACTCAACCTGCAGAAAGGCGATGAAGTGATCGGCACCAAGCAGGATTATCCCAACATGATACAGGCGTATAAGCAGCGGGCTATGCGTGATGGGATAGTTTATATCCAGCTCAGTTTCGATTTCCCCATTGAGAATGACGAGCAGATCGTCAAAGCCTATGCGGATGCTATAACGTCTAAAACCAAAATTATCCATGTTACCCATATGATCAATTGGGTAGGGCAGATTATGCCCGTGCGTAAAATATGCGATATGGCCCATGCAAAAGGTATAGAAGTAGTTTGCGATGGCGCACATTCGTTCGGGTTGATGGATTTTAAGATACCTGATTTGGGCTGTGATTATTTTGGCACCAGTCTGCATAAGTTCCTGTCTGCGCCGATCGGCAGCGGGATGTTATGGATAAAAAAGGAACACGTTTCAAAAATATGGCCGCTATTGTGTAATGGTGATCCGCACAGTAGTGATATCAGGAAGTTTGAAACACTGGGCACACGCAGTTTCCCGATAGAACAGGGGATTGGTGAGGCCATTAATTTTCATGAAGGCATAGGCAGCAAGCGAAAAGAGGAACGGATCAGGTATTTAAAAAACTACTGGGCATCAAAAGTGAAAGACATACCAAAGGTAAAACTGCATACCTCTCTGAAATCACAATTTTCATGCGCCATATGCGGAGTAAGTATTGATGGTATGACACCCGGGGAACTGGACAATGCCTTATTCAACCAGTATAAGATACACGCTGTTGGCATTGTTTGGGAAAACATAAGCTGCGTGCGGGTAACACCGCACGTATATACAAAACTTGCCGACCTGGATAAATTGGCGTATGCTATAGAAAAGATTGCTTCGTCAAAAAAATCATAATCGTTATGGTAAACGATCAGCCTAACATACAATATGCAGTGCCGTTTTTTATGGTATCCAATATGGGAGCCTCGCTGAAGTTTTATGTTGACGGCTTAGGATTTACAGTATTGAATACATGGACGCCCCATGGAAAAATTGAATGGTGCTGGTTACAGCGCGAAGGCGGACCATTGATGTTGCAGGAATTCAGGGATAAACCTTATCTTTCAGGTAATAAGCCAGGTGCCGGAGTATCTGTCTGGTTCCAATGCAGGGATTCGTTGATCCTGTACCATGAGTTTATAAGTAATGGAGTAAACGCACAAGAACCATTTGTAGGCAATGGGTTATGGGATGTGAAAGTCATTGACCCCGATGGCTACAACCTGCACTTTGAAAGCCGAACCGATGTCCCCGAAGAAACAAAATATTCGGAATGGCGTAATAAGACATGAAATTAATAGTTGGCAGTTTAATTCCTCTTTAACTGTACCCCGACCATTGGTTCAAGCAATTTTACCCATTCCCCATACATTTTACCTGATGGGTGCAGACCATCCGCAGCGATCAGGCTTGGATCGTTCGCCGCTTGCCTGGATATGCCGGTTATATCTAAATAATTTACTCCTGTAGTAGTACTAATTTGCTTATTGATGGCATTGAACTGATCTATCTGTGGTCCTATGATACTATCCTGTCCTGCCGCAAAAGGAGTAACGCCCCAATCAGGAATAGATAGTACAAAAACATGATTTTTATTACCGCTGGCAAAACTAATGGCTGTATCTAATAGTTGTTGAAACCTATTACGGTAATTATCCTGGCTAAGATGCCGGTACTGATCATTTACGCCTATGAGCAACGTAACAATGTCGAACTTTTTGCCAGTAATAGGGTCATGGAAAAGATCATTTATCAATTCATCTGTTGTCCATCCCGTAGTAGCAATAATTGTTGGGGTATGTACAGGAACGTTGTGATCAGTTAGCTCGGTTGCTAGCTGATAAGGGAACGACTGATTTGCAGGCACCGCTTCGCCAACGGTATAGGAATCACCGAGGGCAA